>DVMT01000022.1 GCA_018714855.1 Candidatus Aphodocola excrementigallinarum | reverse complement strand
ATAATTAAATGCATCTTCTAACTTTATTTTATACTTGTTATAAAAATCATTTTTATTAATTCCTTTTATCATTCTTAAATTAAGCATAACTTCATCTTTCATAAACATAAGTTTATCAAGGTTTTCTTCATAGGTTTTTTTCTTACCTTTTATGTAATTAGTTATGCTTTTAGTATTATCATATCTTATGTTGTTAATAAAACCTGATGCTCCTGCTCCAAAACCATAATAACGTTCATTTTTCCAGTACGTTAAGTTATGCTTTGATTCATAGCCTTTTTTTGAAAAATTACTTAGTTCATAATGATTATAACCAAATTTAGTTAATTCATTTACTATCATATAATACATATTACTTTGTAAATCATCATTTATTTCTTTTGTGTTTTTAATGCTTAATTTAGTATGATCTTCTATTATTAAAGCATAAGTACTAACGTGAGTAACATCTAATTTAATAATATTAATTAAATCTTTTTTTAAGTCATTTATACTTTCAGTTGGCATGGCATACATCAAATCAACATTTATGTTATCAAAATACTTTTTTGCCTTAGATATGTTTTCAAACATCATATCTTTATCAATCGTTCTTGATAATATATCTTCAAATTTATTATTAAAAGACTGAATTCCTATACTTATACGATTTACCTTATTTTCCTTAAGTAATTTAAGTAACTCATCAGTAATGTCCTCAAAGTTACATTCAAAAGTAAACTCATAGTCATTTGATAATTCAAACGTTTTTAACACATTAAATAATTTATTTAAATTATCATAAGAAAGCGAGCTTGGCGTTCCTCCTCCAATATATAAAGTGTCTAATACCTCTTTTTTATAATTATCTTTTATTTCTTTTTCTATAGCATCTATGTATTTACTTACCATTTCATCATTATAATAATTTTTACAAAAATCACAGTATGAACATATGTTTTTACAAAAAGGAATATGAATGTAACAACTTTTTATCAATGTATAATTCTTCCTTTTTTATTATTTGTTTCAATGTAAGTATTATAACAATCATCACAATAACGAATGGTTTTTTCTTTATTACCGATGATGCTGTTAGGAATAAAAGCAAGTACCCCTTCATTTAATAAAGCCTCGTTACATATTCCACCATGATCGTTTATTAACATATGAATTATTAAAAGATTTGAATATTTATTTTCATCACTAAAATAATATGCTGAATACATGTTCTTATACTTTTTATTAGCCTCTATAAAATCATAGAACATGCTTTTTTTTACATTATTACAAACATCATATATAAAAGAATAATAAGATGTATGTGCTATTATTTTATTTTTGTTAATTAATTTATAATCATTCATCTCAAAAATAGGATTGGAAGGAATTTGTTTATTGTCTTTATTTATAAAATCTGTGTTTTCTAAGTCAATTACATAATACTCTTCTTTTCCTACTTTATATATTGCTTTTTTATTTTCAAATACTAATACATCATTATCAAAATTATAATTATTAAAATCTTCTTTTGTAACGGTTTGTGTTCTTATTGGAACAACTATATCCCTATTTTTATTAATTATGGTTGTTATAACATCAAGCATACCATCACTATTTTCTTGAGCACTAATAACAGGCATATATCCATCAACAAACTTTGATCTTGATAAATCTAGTTTTATGTTTTTATCTTCATAACGTATATTTACGATATTTGTTTTTTTTACCTTTGCTTTTATTTTCATATTATCAACTCACTTATTATTAATCATCATTTACTTTTAAAACTGATAAGAAGGCCTCTTGAGGAATATCAACGTTACCTACTTTTTTCATTCTTTTTTTACCTTCTTTTTGCTTTTCTAAAAGCTTTCTTTTACGAGTTATATCTCCTCCGTAACACTTAGCAAGTACGTTTTTCTTCATCGCTTTTATATCACTTCTTGCAATTACTTTAGTACCTATTACCGCTTGTATTGGAACTTCAAATAATTGTCTTGGAATAAGTTTCTTTAGATTTTCTACTACCTTTTTACCACGAGTATACGCAAATTCTTTATGAACGATTGATGATAAGGCATCAACTAAGGCACCGTTTATTAAAATATCCATCTTAACTAAGTTACTTGTTTTATAACTATCTAGTTCATAATCAAAAGATGCATAACCCTTAGTAAAGCTTTTTAACTTATCAAAAAAATCATAAACAACCTCAGATAGTGGAAGATAATATAAAAGGTTTACTCTTTTTTCATTTATGTATTCTAAGTTTATGTACTGTCCTCTTTTTTCTTTACAAAGTTCCATAACAGAACCAATATACTCACTTGGAACAAATATACTTGCTTTTATAATAGGCTCTTTAATTTCTTTAATTTTAGAATTATCTGGCATATCACTTGGATTATCAATGTATAATACCTCATTATTTGTTTTAACAACCTCATAAACAACTGATGGACTAGTTGCAATTATATCTATTTTAAATTCTCTTTCTATTCGCTCTTCTGTAACATCCATGTGAAGCATACCTAAAAAACCGCATCTAAAGCCAAAACCTAATGCCGCTGAGGTATCAGGTTCAAAAGAAAGTGATGCATCATTTAATTTTAGTTTTTCTAAAGCGTCTTTTAAATCATTATAACGATTAGACTCGGTTGGATAAAGCCCGCAGTAAACCATTGGTTTTATGTGTTTATAACCTGGTAATGCTTTACCAGGATTTTTTAAAAGCGTTATGGTATCCCCTACTTTTACATCACTTACGCTTTTAATAGATGCACACAAATATCCTACTTCTCCTGCTTTTAATTCGTCTTTCTTCTTTTCTTTTGGAGTATGAATACCAAGTTCCGTTACCTCATAAGAACTATCCTCACCAATCATCTTTATTTTATCGCCTATCTTAACGCTTCCGTTTACAACTCTTATCCATATTACCGCTCCACGATATGAGTCATAAACGCTATCAAATATTAAAGCTTGTAATTTATCATTTACGCTTCCCTTAGGTGCTGGAATTTTCTCTATAATAGCATTTAATAACTCATCTATTCCAGCACCTGTTTTAGCACTAGTTAAAATGATTTCATCCTCATCAAATCCAAACGTATCTTTTATTTCTTTTTTTACTTCATCTACATTTGCACTCGGTAAATCTATTTTATTAATTACCGGAATTATAGTAAGGTTATTATCTAGTGCAAGATAAAGATTTGCAATCGTTTGAGCTTCTATTCCTTGAGTTGCATCAACTATTAATATAGCGCCTTCACAAGCTGCTAAAGACCTTGATACCTCATAAGAAAAATCTACGTGTCCTGGAGTATCAATTAAGTTAAGTAAATATTTAGTATTATCTTTTTTATAAGTAAAGGATGCTGCATTTAACTTTATCGTTATCCCGCGCTCTCGCTCTAAGTCCATTGAATCTAAAAGCTGGTCTTTTGCTTCCCTTTTAGATACCGCACCAGCTTTTTCTAAAATTCTATCTGCAAGCGTTGACTTACCATGATCAATATGCGCAATTATACTAAAATTTCTTATGTTTTTCATATCCATAGTAATCACCTAAATAGTATTATATCAAATAAATAATAAAAAGTCTTATTTAACTAAGACTTTTATTCATCAAAGTAATTTAACATCATGGCTTTTTTTACTTCTTTTAAAGTTTCCTGTGCCTTTTTTCTTGCCCTAATTGTTCCTCTTTTTAGTATTTCGTATACTTTTTCCGGATTTTTAGCAAGTTCTTCCCTTCTTTTTCTTATTGGTGCTAATTCCTCTTGTAATACGTCATTTAAGAACCTTTTTATCTTCATATCACCTAGTCCACCGCGTTTATAGTGATCTTTTAACTCATCTAGATTTTTATATTCTGGTAAGTATTTTTCAAATGAATCTTCCTTACAAAATACATCTAAGTACGTAAATACAACGTTGCCTTCTACTTTACCTGGATCTTCTACTTTTATATGATTAGGATCAGTATACATACTAAATACTTTTTTCTTAACTTCTTCTTCTGAGTCTTTTAGGTATATACAGTTACCTAATGACTTACTCATTTTACTACTACCATCTGTTCCAACAAGTCTTCTTGCGTTTTCGTTTTCTGGTAAAAGTGCATCAGGTTCAACTAAAGTATCACCATAAATAGAATTAAACTTTCTTACGATTTCCCTTGCTTGCTCTAACATTGGAAGCTGATCATCACCAACCGGTACGATGTTTGCTTTAAAAGCCGTTATATCCGCTGTTTGAGATACTGGATAAGTAAAAAATCCCGCTGGAATACTTTCTTCAAATCCTCTTTGCTTTATTTCTTCTTTAACCGTTGGGTTTCTGTGTAGTCTTGCAACGGTTACTAAATTCATGTAATAAAAGGTTAACTCCGTTAACTCTGGCACTTCTGATTGTATAAAATAATTTACTTTTTTTGGATCTATTCCACACGCCAAATTATCAAGCGCTACTTCAAAAACGTTATCTCTTACTTTCTTTGGATTATCAAAGTTATCCGTTAGAGCTTGAGCATCTGCTGCAAATAAATACATTTCATCATAATTTCCTTCGTTTTGAATTTTTACCCTACTTTTTAAAGACCCAACATAATGACCAATATGTAAAGGTCCTGTTGGTCTTTCTCCGGTTAATATAATATTTCCCATAATTATTTTCCTTCCTTAATTTATATTTTATTTGTTTTAGTAAGTGTATATACACCATCGCTTATAAAACATATTATCAACTCCTTAAATATAAAAAACTCCTATCCTTTTAGGATAAGAGTTTTATTCTTACTTTTAATGCCACCTAATACGTACTATCATACATATGTTACAAGGTAACGGGTAACTCGCCCGGGATAGCCTACTTTATATTTTTTCAGTATCCACTTAGAAGTCCATTTACTAAAACTCATATATGATTTTACATCAACCAATCACTTTCTTTAATACTTGTTTTAGCTACTACTCTTCTTCATTGCTTTAAATATACTTAGATTATATATGAATTAAATTACTTTGTCAAATCACGTTTCAAGCGTTTAACGCAAGATTCAAAATCGCCCTTTACTATTTTAGTTGATTGGGCGATCATTAAATTTATTGGCTTGTCAAAATCTTCTACGTTATATCCTTCGCTATCTTTATAACCAATTTTTTCTCGCATACTTCTATCATCATCCATATAACCATATAATAGTTTACCTAAAGCATAACCATAACCTAATTCAAATGCTGTTCCATCATCCATTGTTTGTCCTCTAAAGTTATTTAAATTTGCAACTATTATATCACTTTCATCTATTAACCTAATGTCACCTTTAAATATATCATTTGCATTAAATGCCACATTATCCAAAGGATAAAGTCCTGTAAATCCATATAACTTGCATATTTCTTTATATTTATCTCCCGTTTTTATTGCATCATCTTTAAATACGTCAAAACCCGCAATATAAATCTTTTTATTTTTGCTATTGTCCATTATTTTTCGCACCTTTCTTTAGATGCATATATTATAACATTTTTGTTATTCATTTACAACGTTATTAATGCCTCCAAACACTTTATTCATCGTCCATTTAAAACCTTCGGCAAATGCTTTAGATGTAAAAAGTCCAAAAGAAGAAACGTTATTTCCATAATCTTTTTTTAAGTTAACAACGTAGTTTTCTACTTTTATTTCTTTACCATCTTCAACATCTTTTTCAAACTGCTTTATTTTTTCTTCTGTAAGATAAGTTTTCTTATTATTTAAATCTTCGTAGTAACCTCCTGCTTGGGCAAAGTATAAAACCAAAAAAGAAAAGAATAAAAGCCAAATAAATGCATGAAATATCTTTTTATAGCTAATCATATAACACCTTTTATATATTCTACTATTGCATTATTTAATACTTCTATGGTATTTTCTACTTCTTCTTTGGTATTATCTTTACCTCCTACCTCAATTAAGAAAACCTCACTTGATACATCCTGGTTATATACTCCGTTAAATCCTTTGCCACCATGGTAAACAATTCCTCTTGAAATGTTTGGTACTTTACTTTTTATTATCTCGTTTAACTTATTTGTAGTTTCTTTATTTAAAGCGTTATTTGGATTATCTGTTCCAACAACGAATAACACTTTTGCATAACTTTTACCATTATATGTTATGGTACTTATATCTTTAGATACTGAGTCTCTATGAATATCAAAAAAGTATTTTAAAGATGAATAATTTTTTTTAGCTAAATCTAAATAGTTTCTTGATGCAGTATATGAATTATAATACTTTAGGCCATTTGTATCTAAAAACACCTTCATACTTTGTTCTTCTAAATAAGATGATAAACCAGCTTGATTTAATTTTTCTTTTAAAAGATATGCCGCATCATATACTGAGTAATCTGCGTATGTTTCCGTTTGATGAGTATTATAAATATAAATAATAGGGTTATTTATATCCACGTTTAACGGTTCTTTTACTTCTTTATTTTCATAGATCGTTTTACTTGCCGTCTTAACGTTATTAAATGCGTTTTTTACGTTTTTATTAAGCAAATTAATAGGATTATTAATTAATTTTGTTATTTGATTTTCTACCGTTTTACTTAAGTTAAACCTAACATAATTAACGTCATCTTTTAAAATGTTATCCTTGAGTTTGTTTGAACTTAAAAGTTTAACCATAAATACGTATGAAAATATGAAAAAAAACACAAATATAAATAATTTTAATTTAAGTTTTTTTCTTTTCTTTTTAGATTTAAACTTTTTCATCATCATCACCTAAATAAAGAATAACAAATTAAAACCATTATATTTGTCGAAGTAAAAAAGCAAATTAAATATTATGAAGCGTGTTATTAATTACAAAACTAATTAGGTCGCTTAACTTTTCTATTACAAAATCAACTTCTTTAGGAGTAACCATTAAATTATAACCAATTGGGGTTAAAACCTCATAAACAAGTTTTGATAATTCATCAAAAGATAACGTTCCAACCAATCCTAAAAACGTTTTTTTATCATTAATGCTTACGTTTACTTTTCCATTTAAATAATTAACGGGTCTATTAATAAATTTATTTATTTTTTTGTCAGATAATTTTTTATTATAAGCAAAGTTTTTCATCATATAATTAATTGTATCCGCAACTATTACACTTGCACTTGTAACGGTTGGAATACCTATTGCAACAACCGGAACACCAATTGTTTTTTTAGATATTTCCTTTCTTTTATTACCAACACCAGAACCAGGCGTTATACCACTATCAGTTACTTGTATACTTTTATTTACCCTTGATATAGAACTAGATGATAAGGCATCAATTAAAATTACCAAATCAGGCTTTATATTATCAATGATTGCTTTAATAAAATCACTTGTTTCAATGCCTGTTTGACCAGTTACTCCAGGATAAAATGCTGAAACAGAAGAAAATCTTTCATCTACGCTTTGATGCATGTCAAATAAATGCTTTGTTACTATTACTTTATCAGTTACTTTAGGACCTAATGAATCAGGAGTTGAGTTCTTGTTACCAAGGCCTATTACACAAGTTTTCATACTTTTATTATAACCAATTAAATTAAGCATTTTTAAAAACTCTTCTTTAAAAACATTTTTTACTTTATTTAAATTATCCGTATCCGTTACATCAGAAAATTCAAGTGTCAAATAATTTCCGGCAGGTTTATTTAACTTATTTTCTTTTTCAAGGTTTAACCAAGAGATTTTAACATCATCTTTATAGCTAACATTCTGTTTATACTGCTTTTCATCCTCATCAGTTAAATCAACTAACATATCGGTTCTTATTTCATATTTTTCTAAATCAATTTCATGCATAATTATCACCCAATTATATTTTTACCAAAAATATCTATAATTATTGATTTTTTGTATTTTTTTTGATAAACTATAAGAAGTTATTAACGCCAGGAGGTGAAAAAATGCCAAATATTAAGAGTGCTAAAAAAAGAGTTAAGGTTAATCAAACTAAACATGATTCTAATTTAGGACCAAAAGGAAGTATGAAAACCGCTGTTAAAAAAACAAGAAAAGAAGCAAACCAAGAAAACCTTAACCTTGCTAACAAAAGAATTGATAAAGCAGTTAATAAAGGAATTATAACCAAAAACAAAGCTGCACGTTTAAAATCAAATTTATCTAAAAAAGTAAATGAAACGAAGTAATTATACTTCTTTTTTTTATATTTTATTGTTATAATTATTAAAGGTGATTATATGAATATAAAGAAATTAATTAAAATAGCTGTTATAGTTGTTGTAATTGTTATATGTTTCTTTTTAATAAAAGATAATTATTATTTAATTACTAACAAAATAGAATACGTGTATAAAAAATATTTACAACCAGACATAAGACAAACTCTAACGGATAATAAATGGAGAAAAAAAGTAAATTACGATTATGTAAAAATAAATGAAGATACTACCATTAAAAACGAAAACGACGCTAAAAACATGATATATACGTTTTTAGATGCTGGATGGGAAGAATATACGGTTAAGTGCGACGTAGATTATTTAAGTTGTACTTCTGATATAAAAGAAATGGTGCAAAATAATACTTATTTAACTGATTTAAGTAACTTTGTTCATCCTTTTAATACGTTTGATGAAGTAAACACTACTTTTACTTCAACTGGTAAAGTAACTTTAAAAAAAGAAAATAGATATAGTTCTAAACAAATAAAAGAACTAGAAGAAAAAGTAGATGAAATATATAATGAGTACTATGACTCTAGTAAAAGCGTAAAAGAAAATATTAAAACGTTTCATGATTATATAATAAATAACACAAAATATGATAGTAATAATACAACCGGAGTTTCAAATATAAATTCAAGTACTGCATACGGAGTATTAATCGATGGTGTTGGTATTTGTAGTGGATATACCGATGCAATGCAGTTATTCTTAGAAAAACTAGGTGTTAAAAATTATAGAATTTCATCAAGTACTCATGAATGGAACTTAGTATACGTTGAAGGAAATTGGTTACACCTAGATCTTACCTGGGACGACCCTATCATGAGTGATGGTTCAAACGCACTATACCATGATTACTTTTTAATAGATACCCAAAGTCTTTTATCTAAAAACGATGGAGAACATGATTTTGATAGCAATATTTATTTAGAGGCAAAATAAAAAATAAATCACACACATGATTTATTTTTTTATTACTTATTAACAATTTTCCAAGGTTTTGAATAAGTTCCATCAGTTTCATCCGTAATTGTAGTATCAATCATAACACCAGAATCTAACTCAACTATCGGTCTTATAAAATGCGTTTTTTGATTATATTTAACCTCATTACGATTATCCGTTCCATCATCATTAATAATGATAGCACCATAATTAGTATTTGTATAAGGATAATTATCATAAGTTATGTTATTTGTTGCACTAGGATTGCAATATGCCATTGTAAACCATGCATTGCTATCACTTGCGTTATAATGTACAACTCTTGATGCTATCCAGTAAGTATTTCTTGGATAATTTCCTTTATCGCTACCGGTAGAACCTAATATAAGTTCTTTAATGACATCATCATTAGTATAATCAGAAATATTATATGAATAAGAATTATCAGTAACTCCAAGTGAAGTATTAGCTTTAACAACACCGATTCCATATCCTGTAATTGATTTATCAACATTTGCAGTTAATAAATTCCAACTTACTGCATAATCATTAGAAGCGTTTACACCAGCTTCGCTTCTTGAAAAACCATTTGTTTTAATGGTATCTGTATCAACTGCTGAACCATTATCATCAACGTATCTTACTGGATAATAAAGTAAGTTACTAGAAGTTATTTTATGATAAGAAGTTGCTGGCTCTTCATAGCCAACTAATTCATTAATATCTTCAAGATTAATGCTTCTTGCTTTTCCAACACCCTCTTTAGTGTATAAAGTATCACATAATCTATTTAATATTTCAACACCATTATTATATAGTTGTTGGCCTTTTAATAATAATCTACCGATTGAATCTTCTCCTGCTACTAATCTACCATTCGGATTAGAAGCTGTCGCACTAATCAAAGTTATTTTATCGCCATCGATTTTTAAAACTCTCCATCCTCCTTGATTGGTACCTATATCTCTTGAAATACCCATTGAGGCATATCCAGACTCATCAGCATGCCAGTATGTAATAACATTTCCAGAACTAATGTAATCAACATAGTCACCAACTTTTAATTCTGCTACTTCTGGATTATCATTATCACCAGCGTTTTGTGTTTTATCTGTCTGCACAAAGTTTAGCTTATATGATAAATCTATGTTTTGTGTTTCACTTGGTAAATCAGTATCAGTTATATCTTTATCAAATTCTATTTTTATTGTTATGTTCTTTCTTGATGATTGTTCTAATATATCTCCTTGTTTTACTTCCTTACCATCATCATAAGT
>DVMT01000021.1 GCA_018714855.1 Candidatus Aphodocola excrementigallinarum | reverse complement strand
ACTTATGATGATGGTAAGGAAGTAAAACAAGGAGATATATTAGAACAATCATCAAGAAAGAACATAACAATAAAAATAGAATTTGATAAAGATATAACTGATACTGATTTACCAAGTGAAACACAAAACATTGATTTATCATATAAATTAAACTTCGTGCAAACTGATAAAGAAGAGGTGGAAACAACAACTCCATCAGAAGAAGAAAAAACGTATAGCGTTGGTGATGAGTTTTGTTTAGATACAGAATGTTTTTATGTAATAAATGATAATGGAGATAGTGTAACAGCATTAGCTAAATATAACCTTCTTGTTGGAAAAAACGTAACAGTTAATTTAGATGGTTATCAAGTCACATCAATAAGTGATATAGATTCTTCAACTCCTGGATATGGTATTCAAAGTGAATCTGCTAAAGGGTTTGATATGACAAATCCAAATGGAGTTGGTGCGATAATTTTTGAAACAAATGATAATAACATTGGTTATTGGGTAGATGATAATAGAAATTTAAAGCCTCAGTATGGAACGAGTTATCCTGTATTCGTCTTTGATAGTAATTCAAATTTATATCAACCACTTAAAAATTATGAAAACTATCTAAAAAACACTCTTGGAAAATCAAGTGCCACAACAACGCTTCTTACTTATGAGCAAGCTGTTTCTTTAGGATGTGTATATGATAATTATTGCTCCAGTGATAATGCCTGGGTACACTCAACAAGTTATTGGACAGGATCTGCTTCAACAAATAATACTGTTTATGCAATACAAGCATATCAATCACTTGGATTTTTTGGAGCTGCTAATAGTGATGATGTTGATTTTTCTAACGCTGCAAATGCTGCAGGTTTAAGACCGGTAATTACGATATCAAAATCAGAAATTTAAAAATTATATGAAAGCAAACCGTGCTTTCTTTTTTAATAATTTTTAATTTCTTCTTTATTTTATAACATGTTATAATGTTTATAGAAGGTGATTGCCATGGATAAAATACTTATTGTTGATGATGAAAATGATATAGCAGAGTTAATATCTGACATATTAGAAGATGAAGGGTATGAAACGGTTATAGCAAATGATGGAAATACTGCCATATCAAAAGTAAAAGAAGAAGATTTTGATCTTATCTTATTAGATGTTATGATGCCTGATATTTCTGGTACTGAGGTTTGTGCTGCAATAAGAAATTTAACTAGTTGTCCAATTATTTTTGTTACTGCAAAGACTAATTTAACTTCTAAGCTAGTTGGTTTTGAGGTAGGAGCAGATGATTATATTACTAAGCCTTTTATAAATGAGGAGTTAGTAGCACGCGTTAAAGCTCATTTAAGAAGAGATAAAAGATCATTTGGTAATAAAAAGGGAAATACGATTGAAATAGGTGAGATTAAGCTTAATAAGGAAAGCTTTGAAGTGTTTAAAAATGGTAAACCCGTTATGCTTTCTACTAAGGAGTTTGAACTTTTAAGGTACCTAATGGAAAACGCTGGAATCGTATTATCTAAAGATCAAATATATCAAAGTGTATGGAAGAATAATTATGGTGATATAGGTACTGTTGCGGTTAATATAAAAAGTTTGAGAAATAAACTGGATCAAGATGAAAAATACATTAAAACCATTTGGGGCATGGGATATAAATTCGTTAAGGTGCAAGAATGAAAAGATGGTCTAGTAAAACCGTAACTTTACTTATTGTTATTATTTTACTTGCGGTAAATTCTGGTTTTTTATTTTCGTATTACAATTTTTATTTATCTGATAAGATAACTAGCGATATGGTATCTGCAAAAGATAAGAATCATGAAAGTATATCAATAATAACCAAAAGTATTGAAGGTAAAAGTTTTGATGATGCACTTGACTTGATTAAATTATACATAGATAATAACGGTGGCTATATAATCTTAAAAGATATAAATGGTAAAACGATTTATACTAACAACAAGGATATTTCTAAACTCTTTTCTTCGACGGCAACCATTAATATAGCTGGTAGCGATTATGAACTTACTTATTCAAACGTACTTGTAACACCTGGTAATAATTTGGTAAGAAACTTTGTTTTATATGAAATAATAATAGTATCTTGTGTTATAATCATGCTTTTCTTTATAAGTTCAAAGCAGCTTATTAATCCGATAGATACGATTACCAAGGATATAAATGCTTATAAATTTGGTAAAAGGCCATTTAAAAGAAAGATGCCTAAAAACATGCAGCAAATACAAAACGCATTTGTTGATATGGTAGATAGCTTAGAGCTTGAAAAGGAAAATCAAAATCAGATTATAGCTTCTATTTCTCATGATATAAAAACTCCTTTAACATCTGTTATTGGTTATGCAGACAGACTTAAAAACAGTAATTTAAGTGAGGATAAAAAGCAAAAGTACGTAGATAAAATATATAATAAAGCACTTACCATGAAAGCGGTATTAGAAGAGTTTGATGATTATCAAAGCTGTAATATAAAAGAGACTTTAAAACTAGAAAAAGTAACTATTAAAAGTATCTTAGAGTATGTTAAAAAAGATTTTGAGGATGATTTATTGGATAAAAAAATAAAGTTAAGTATAAAAACTAATTGTAATGAAAAAAGTGTAAACGTTGATTTGGTTAAGTTAAAAAGGGTATTTAGTAACGTAATTACAAATAGTGTTACGCACTTTAAAGGAAATGAAGGCGTAATAAACGTAAACATAACATCACAGGCTAATTTAATCAGGTTTGAAATCGCTGATAATGGTGGCGGCATAGCTGATGAAAAGGACTTAAAAAGAATTTTTGAACCATTATACACCAGTGATCCGTCAAGGAAAATATCAGGTCTTGGACTTTCTATTTGTAAGCAGATAATAAGTTCTTTAGACGGAAGAATTTATGCTAAAAACAATAGTATCGGCGGGTTATCAATCGTGTTTGTTTTACCAAAAGCTTAAGGCTTAATAAATTTTAATAATTTTGACATTAAAATTTAATATTTAATGGATATAATTAAATTGTAGTTAGAATTGTGGTACTTCTAACTGCTACTTATACACTCAAAAACACTACTTACTCCTTTATACCACTAAAAAAGAGCTTACTTTGTAGGCTCTTTTAATTTTATAGCATTTTACTTTTTAACTCTTCAATGCCACCTTTTTCTAATCTTGATACTTGAGCTTGTGATATTCCTATTTCTTCTGCTATTTCCATTTGCGTTTTACCTATTAAAAACCTTTCGGTTATTATTCTTCTTTCTTTTTCTTTTAGATTATTAATGGCGTTTTTAAGTGATATAAAAGCATCCCAACTTGAGGCTTTTTCTTTTTTTGATTCTATTTGATCTTCTAAGTATATGGTGTCTCCACCGTCATTATAAATAGGGTCAAACATACTTACCGGATCTTTCATTGCATCAAGAGCGATAATAACATCTATTTCATCAACTCCAAGTTTTTTAGAAACCGCTTCATTTGATAATTCTTTTCCATGACTAATAAAATATTCTTCTTTTACTTTTAATATTTTATATGCTAAATCTTTAATACTTCTTGATATTCTAAGGTTACTGTTGTCTCTTAGGTAACGTCTTATTTCTCCTAGTATTAACGGAACGGCGTAGGTTGAGAACTTAACGCCATGTGATAAATCAAAGTTATCAATCGCTTTCATTAGGCCAACGCATCCTATTTGAAATAAATCATCCATGTTATCGCATCTGTTTTGATATCTTTTTAAAATAGATAAAACAAGTTTTAAGTTGCCACACGCAAGTTCCTCACGAGCTTTTTCATCACCATTTTGATATCTTTTAAATAACTCGTTTTTTTCTTCATCGGTTAAAACTTTTATTTGACTGGTGTTTATTCCTGTTATTTCTACTTTGTGTTTTGATATAATAATCACACCTTTCTTTTCTTGTTTTGATAAGAAAGATGTTTTTTTATACATTTTATTTACATATAATTTATTGGTGATTGTTATGCGGCTTTCTGATTTGCAAGATAAAGACGTTGTTGATATAGGAAGTGGAGATAAAATAGGAAGTGTTATAGATGCTGAAATAAAAAAAGATACCGGTCTTATTACCAAGTTAATTGTTTATGAAAAAAGAGGTTTTTTAGATGCGTTTAAAATGAAAGATGAAGTAGAAGTGCCATGGGAAAAAATCAAAAAAATAGGATCTGATGTTATTTTAGTAGAAAGAAAATAGCGCAAGTATGGTATACTATATTTAAGTAGGAGGCTTAAGTTATGTATGGTGCTTTATTTGCGTTTTTATTATGGTTTTTAAGTACTTTCTTTATAATTGGTATTGCTTTAATGATATTTTCTATTATCGTATACTGGAAATTATTTGAAAAGGCTGGTAAGGAAGGATGGAAGTCTATTATTCCGATTTATAATACGATAGTTTTACTTGATATAATTGGATATAAATGGTATTACATCTTTGTATCTTTATTAGGAATTATTCCGATTATCGGGCCTATCTTACTTCTTTTATTTATGATTTCTTATAACATAAAGCTTGCTAAAGCGTTTGGTCAAAGTACCATTTTTGGTATTGGTCTTTGGCTTTTAAGTCCTGTTTTTGCCGCTATTATAGCGTTTAGTAAGGATATTAATTACGTAGGTAAAACAGTTGATAAAGATATTGATTTTAATGATTTGTTTTAAAAGGAGACGAAATAATGAAAGATAAAAGATTTTTACTTAAAATAGCTGGTTTAATAGAGATAGTATACGTACTTGTTATGGTCTTTTATTACTTGTTTTTTAATAAGTTTAGTGATGAGGTGTTAGCATATCTTTTCATGCTTATAATTGGTCTTTTCTTTGGCATTGTTTTATTTAAAGAATCAAAAAGAAGTATAGATGAATTAAAACAAAATAAAGCAAAAGTTGTAATAAGCAGTATCTGGCTTTTTCTTGAGCCAGTAATACCCGGAATACTTGGATTTATCTTTTTATCTACTTTATCTGATAAAAAGAAAAGTAATTTACCAGTTATCAAGGAAGATAAAAAAAGTGTACTAACTTATGTAAAATCAATTATTTTAATAGTAGCGTTTATCATAATTATGTTTGTTTTGCCAAACTTTTCATTTTTTAGTAAGATACCAACATACTTAATATACATATTCATATTTTTACTTGTATTAATATTAAACTTTAAAGAATTAAAAAAAGATTTTATAATATTTATTAAAAACATTAAGGTTTATTTTCCATTTATCATTAAAAGATACTTAATCATGCTTGGTGTTATGATAATAGTTGCCCTTCCAATCGTTTATTTAAATAATGGTGCAACATCATCTAACCAAACGCTTATTAATGATATGTTTGTTAAAATTCCGTTTTTAACTTTTTTATTATCAGTTATTTATGCGCCAATCGTTGAAGAAAGCATCTTTAGATTATCAATTAAAAAATTCTTTAATAATAAGATAGCCTTTGTTTTGGTAAGTGGAATTTTATTTGGAACTTTGCACATGATTGATAAGTTCACTTCGTTTTATGATTTATTATACATCTTTCAGTATTCCGCTCTTGGCATTTGTCTTGCGCTTGCGTATTATGATTCTAAAAACATATTTGTTTCAATGTCGATGCATTTTATTCAAAACTTTTTAGCGGCCGTACTTGTATTACTTGTATATTAAGGATGTGATTTAATGAAAAGAAAAATAGTTTTAGTTGCGCTTTTTACGATTGTTTTTGACCAGATAATAAAGTATGTTTTTTCAACGTTTATAACGGGTTTTACAGTAATACCTGGTTTTTTATCCTTTATATATGCTAAAAATACTGGTGTTGCTTTTAGTATGCTTTCAAATCAAAGAGTAATAATAATTATTATATCGATTATTCTTTTAATAGCTTTATATATGTTCTTAAAAAAAGATTATTTATCTTTAAAAAAAGATGATACGTTAACAGACGTTACTTACGGACTTTTATTTGGAGGTATTTTAGGGAATTTAATTGATAGAATATTTCGAGGATACGTAGTTGATTATGTATCATTAAATATATTTGGTTATGATTTTCCGATTTTTAATTTGGCTGATGTTGCAATAACCATTGGTGTCATCTTACTATTTATAATAACCATTAGAAATGACAAGAAAAAAACATCTTAATATGTTTTTTTTCTTTATTATGATATAATATTAAGAGTTGTAGGTGAATTATTATGAAATACAAAATAGAAGATGAAAGAAATTTAATTAGAATAGATAAATATTTAATAGATAAGCTTGATGCATCAAGAAGTAACGTACAAGATATGATAAAGCAAAAACTTGTTTTGGTAAATAACAAGGAAGTAAAGAAAAATTACGTCTTAAAGATGAATGATGAGGTAGAGGTTTTAGGGAACTTAAAAAAAGAAACTAACGTATTACCTGAAAAGATGGATTTAGATATCATCTATGAGGATGATGATGTAATAGTTATTAATAAACCATCTGGAATGGTTGTTCATCCTGCAAATGGTCATTATAGTGGTACGTTAGTTAATGGCCTTTTAGCGCACACTAATAGTTTAAGCGGGGTAAATGGAAGTGTAAGACCAGGCATAGTACACAGAATTGATAAAGATACTTCAGGACTTTTGGTTGTTGCTAAAAATGATAAGGCGCATGATTCTTTGGCAAACCAGCTAAAGGATAAAACTTTATCAAGAATTTATATAGCTTTGGTTTATGGGGTAATAAATCATGATACTGGTGAGATTGATGCTCCAATATCAAGAGATGATAACGATAGAAAAAAGATGGCTATAAAAGAAGATGGGAAAGATGCTATAACTTATTTTAAGGTATTAGAAAGATATAAAAACGCATCTTTAATAGAGTGTAAGTTAGAAACTGGAAGAACTCACCAAATCCGGGTTCACATGAAATATATTAATCATCCAATCGTAAATGATCCGGTTTATTCTGGAAGAAAATTAATAGACAAAGATTTTGGTCAAATGCTTCACGCAAAAGAAATATCATTTATTCATCCAAGAACGAATAAAAAAATGACTTTTTCTTGTGATGTTCCAGAAAGATTTAAAGAAATTGTAGATATGTTTAAAAACGAATAGGAGGATAATAATGAACAAAGAAAAACAAGATTTATTAGTAATGAAGTTTTTACATTACTTTATCACCGAGAAAAATTATAATCCTGTTATCGTCCATGGTATTCAAAACGAAATATGGCTTGAAAACATGGATAGTGATATTAGAATAGTAAGAATTGTATTAGGATACATTCATAACGAAGAACAATTAAAATTTGATGATTTTAAGGTAAAAAGATTAGTAAGTCAAATAAAATTAAAAACCTTTACTTTTAAAATGAAGGTTTTAACGTTTTACTTAGATCTTAATTCAGACGTAAAATTAGAAACCACTAAAAATCATTTTAAGGTTATGGTAAAATCGGAAAAGTCACTTGATAAAAACGAAAACGTTAAACGTTATTTTCCAGATATGAAAGAAAAGCTTAAGTTTACCGAAGAAGGAAACCTTTTATATCAAAAAATAAATAATGACATTTTAAGAAAAAACCTAGATAGCTCTGAGAAAATAAATGATTTATTTAGTGAAAAAAGACCTATTGTAACGTACGCATTAACAATTATCATGGTAATTATTTTTGCTTTAATGTACGTTTTAGGTAATGGCTCACTTGATACAAATACCTTATTTAACTTTGGAGGCCTAATAAAAGAAGGTTCACCACTTAGGTTAATTACTAGTATTTTTCTTCATATTGGAATACTTCACTTAGTAATGAACATGTGGGCACTTATTTTGTTAGGAAAGCAAACAGAAAACTTCTATGGTCATGTAAAAACTTTAATAATATTTTTATTTAGTGGTATCGTTGGTAATTTACTTTCCGTTATACTAATGGATGAAAGAACGATATCAGCAGGAGCATCAGGTGCTATATTTGGTCTTATGGGAGCGATTTTATATTTTGCAATAAACCAAAGAACTTACATGGGACAAGCTTTAAAAAGAGATATTTTGCCAGTTATAATAGTTAATTTATTATTTGGCTTTTTACTAACTGGCGTTAATATGTATGCCCATATCGGGGGATTAATCGGTGGTATACTTATTTCAACGGCACTTGGTATTAAGTATAGATCATCTAAATTTGAAAAAATAAATGGCATGGTAGCATCGGTTATATTGGTGGTAGTATTAACTTATTTAGCATATTTTATATAAAGGAAAAGGAAAGTTATGATAATATTTAGAATAATAAGCATTACGTTAATAGTTATTGGTTTTATAATCGCTATAATTAATAGTATTTTATCTAAGAAAAATAATAATAAACCGAAAAAGAAAAAAGATGGGCATCACTTTTGTATTTTGATTCCCGCAAGAGATGAGTCAAACGTTATTGAAGAACTACTTAAAAGTATAAAGATGCAAAGTTTTAAAGTAAACATGGAAGATGTATACGTAATTGTTGAAAGTAAAAAAGATAAAACGGTTGAAATAGCAAAAAGTTATAAAGCAAGTGTTGTTATAAGAAAGCATCTTGAACTACAAAGGAAAGGCTATGCACTAGATGAGGCGGTAAAGAAAATACTAGCTAAGAAAAAGCATTATGATGCATACTTTATCTTTGATGCTGATAACGTTCTTGATAAGGATTTTATTAAAAACATGATTCCAACGTTTGATAAGGGATATGATGTTGCAGCAGGATACAGAAACTGTAAAAACGGAAATAAAAGCGTTGTTGCAGCAGCATCTGCCTTAACGTTTTCTTTAGTAAACACGGTATTTAATAAAAAGAAAAATAAAGAAACAAGAAACATAACTTTTTCAGGAACCGGTTTTTATATTAGAGGTTATTTAATTAAAAAATGGCAAGGTTATCCGTTTCATTCTCTAACCGAGGACTATGAACTAAGTAGTTATGCGACTTTAAATAATTTAACAACTTATTATAATACGAATTCTGTTTTTTATGATGAACAACCAACTAAGTTTAAAAACACGATAAATCAAAGAGTAAGATGGATAAGGGGTTATTTTGACGTAAGAGCTATGTATTTTAAAAAGTTAGTTAAATCAATTGATAAAAATGATAAAAACAATGGTTCTAAAATAGATGAATCAGTTGGAATACTTCCATACATATTTATGGTTTTAGGTCTTGTGGTTTGGTTTTTAGCACTTGTTTTCTTTATTGTATATAATTTGTTTTTAAGTAAAGAAGTGTTAAAAACGCACGTTTTAGAACTCAGTATATATTTTGTCTTGTTATATTTAGCTTTATTTGTTATGACCTTAGTTATCGTTATTTTAGAAGGTAATAAAATAGATTTGAGTTTAAAAATGAAAATAAAAGTATTATTTTACAACCCGATTTTTATGATAAGTTACGTTCCTTGCGCTATTAAAGCTTTAACAAGCAAGGAAGTTAAATGGACTAAGGTTAAACATGGTATGTAACATGTAAAGTAAGGTATTTTATCCTTGCTTTTTTGTTTTGCTTATTTATAAGTATAAATTATTATGATAAAATATAAAAAGAAGGATAGGGTAATGTATGAAAAATAAAGAAGGATTTACATTAATAGAGTTATTAGCAGTAATAGTGGTACTAGCAATAATAATTGTAATAGCAACAATAAGTGTAAATAGAGTAATAAAAAAATCTAGAGTAGATGCTAATGAAATAAATAAAGAAGTAATCGCAAAAGCAGCTGGTAATTGTATGGTTCAAGAAAGTGAAGAAGATTGTGATACGATAAGAAAGTTGCAAGAAAAAGGATACCTAGACGAATTTGAAGATCCATACACAGGTGAAAGTGAAAATCTAGATAATAGTTATGCAATACTAATAAATGATGGAAAAGCAGAAGTAATATATTTTGGAGAAGGAATAACAAATGAAGTAGAAACGCCACCGGATGAATATTTTTCATGGTGTAATAGTAATCATACATGCACTGATGGATTAACGAGCGAAGGAAAAGAATGGTTACAAGAACATAATGATGTTTTAGTTTTTCCAGATAACATAACACAGATAAAAAATTGCCAAGCTTCAAGCAGTGATTGTAATAATTTTTCCGGCATAAATATTTCATCTTTAATAGTAACAAGTAGTGTTTCTGTAAGTGCAAATTTTAGTAATTCCACAATAAACGTTGTAAGAATAGATGGTGGAAATCTTTCTAATTCGGTATTTAAAAATACAAATATTAAAAACTTTACAATTGGAAATGCAAGTAAAATAAGTGTTGGAGAATATACTTTCGATGGTTCTGTTATTCAGAATTTTACAATTGAAAATGGAGCGTTTTCTTGGTATGGATTTCAACATGGGAAAATAGGTACATTAACCATTGGTAAGGGAGTAACCAATTTAGGATCTAATACTTTTCAAGGAACAAGCATAGATACAATAATATTAAAGGCTAATATATTAAGCTCTGATGTGAATAATGAAGCTTTTAGAAATGCAAATCATGATACTGTTTTAGAAATAGATTCAAATGTTACGAAACTACCAAGAAATTTGTTTGGTAATACTAATAATGACTACAATGGATTTACTCATTGGTTTAATTTGAAGAATGTAATAGTTAAAGGGGATAAAAAAAAGATTTAGTAAACAAGATTTATATAATTTTGGTTTGAGATGGGATCAGATTCCAGACGATATAGGTAATCCGAATGATGAATCAAGCTATAATTTACATATTGCTAGATCAGCAATAAAATGGGGCCCTGCCAAAAATTCTGCAGAGGCATTTGCTAAGCAAAAAAGTTGGTTTATAATAGATGAAGATAAATAATTATTAAAAATTTATAAAAAAGAAAGTCAATTCTTTTTTCGATAAAATAAAATTTCAACCGCATAACAGGGTACGGTTGAAATTTTATTTTAGAAAGGAGGGAATCTATTTTTCCTCCTTTAGTATTTTATCTGTATTTTTAAAGTTTAGTTTAGCTATTTTTTCTAATATATCTTTACCATGTATTTTTATTATTTCTTTTGCAAACTCATCAACATTAACACCCGCTCCTTTAGGAACTTTTTTTCCAAGCATTTTTGACATTTTATCCATTTCTTTTATAAAGACATATCTACTAATTAAAGATGAACAAGCAACGGAAAGACATTTATCTTCTGCTTTTGTTGTAAAATCAATTTTTCTAAATACATTGTTAGATTCTTTTAAGTATCCAAAATAATTTTTCGGATAACAAAATTGATCAATTACTACTTTATCATAATTAAAGTTATCTTTTTTAAGAAGACTAAGAATTGCTTTGTTATGTAAAATGGCTTTTATTTTATTCATGTTATACTCTTTGTTTTTGTTATACTCAGTATTAGTATAAATAATTGTTTCATATGGTATTTTTCTAATTATTTTTGGAACAACTTCTAATATTTTTTGATCTGTCATTTTTTTCGAGTCTTTAACTCCTAATTCTTCTAAAAAGGGTATATCGTCTTTTTTAACAAAGCTTGCTGTAACAACAACTGGTCCAAAATAATCACCGGTTCCAACCTCATCAGATCCAACTGAGTTAATATAATAATATTTTTTTCTTTCTTCGTATAACTCTTCACTTGATTTCTTTTCTTTTTCTTTCTTTTTATTTTCTTCTGGTAATCTTCCGTTATTTAAATGTGCTTCCATATCACGCCACATGTTAGCATCAACATCGGCACTTATCCCTTGAAACATTACTTTACCTGATTCGTAAAGTGTTATTATTGTACCTCCTTCTTCGGCCTGAAAAACAGCATATGGTGGTGTTTTATCCCTTAATTTATCCGAGTAGTAATTAATCATTTTTTCTTTTGTATTATCACTTATTTTATATACTATCGTCACTTTATCACGTCCTTATAAGTATTTTATCATAAATTATAAGTATTTAAAATAAACTGTATATTTTAATGTAAACATTAAATCTATGCTATGTATTTTTTAATTAAATTATTATATAATAAAATTATGAAAGGTAGGATGTGAATTGAGTATATATGATGGATTAATAATTTTAGTTTTATTATTTGGTATATATTTAGGATATCAAAGAGGGATAATAAAACAAGTAAGCGATTTTGCCGTATTATTAATAACTATGATCATAGCATCACCTCTTAGTAAACTACTATGTAAATTACTTTATCCAGTTTTACCATTTTTTAATTTTACTGGTGATGCTAAAGGTATAAAATCAATTAATTTAATAGTTTGGAGATTAATCATTTACTTTTTATTAATTGCTATTATACTTCTTATAGTAAGAAGGGTATTTATAAAATTAAAAATATCCGCTAAAATAAAAGAAAGTATGGTAGAAGCAGGAATCGTATCAAAAATACTTGGAATAATAATGAGTGTTCCTCTTACTGTTATAGTTTTATATAATGTTTTAATAATTATTAATGTACCATTAATTAATTTTGATGTAGCAAAAGAATCAAAAGTTGCGGACTTTATTTTAGAAAAAACACTTATTATATCTAGTCAAAATGAAGATGTATACTTAAGTAGTAACTATGCAAGAAAACAAGTATTTAGTAAGAATAACACTGATGAAACTTATGAAAATATAAATAATAAAATTATAAATAACATGTTAAAAAATAATTTAACAACAAAAAGTGTAATTAATAAATTAGAAGATAAAAATAAACTGCTAGGTACAAGATATACAATAATTGATGAAATAGAAGATGAAGCTGGAGTAACCAATCCAACTGAATATAATAAAACGCGTGAAAATACAACGGAATATAAAAAATAAAGGAGGAAATAAAATGATTAAACACGTAAATAAAAAAGAGTTTGAAAACGAAATAAAAAAGGATAGGGTGTTGGTAGATTTTTTTGCGACTTGGTGTGGCCCTTGTAAAATGCTTTCATTAGTGATGGAAAAATATGATAATAAAGGTGTTATTCCAATAATTAAAGTTGATATTGATGAAGAGCAAGAGTTATCTGAGAGATTTGGTATTACTGCCGTTCCGACACTTATTATTTTTGAAAATGGTAAAGAATCAAAAAGAATAACTGGTTTTATGAGTGAAGATGAGTTAGATAAGTGGGTGCGTAGTTAATGTATAAGAATAAAAAGGGATTTACTTTAATTGAACTTTTAGCAGTAATTGTTATTTTAGGAATATTACTTGCTATATCAACCGTTGCGGTAAACAGTATAAGAAAGAGCCAAGAAAAAGAAAACAGACGTAACACCATAAGTGGAATACTTACAGGTGCAAGAAGATATGTGTCTGATAATAATAGTCTTCTAAAAGATAAGGCTTCTATCAATGTATCAGATATCGTTGATGGTAATTATGCAGATTTAGATACAAACGAGTATAGTGATATATATAAAGGTAACGTTATAATTTCAATATGTGAAAATAATACAAATAAAGTAAAGTATTCTTATACGGATAATGATACTACTTATAATGATTGCGGATGTGAGGAACAACAAAGTGGATCGACTTCATCGGAATTATGTACAGAATAAAAGGACTTTAAAGGTCCTTTTTTCTTATTAAGTATTTATCTAGTTCTTCTGGGTATTTACCTTCTTCATAGATAAACTCATATATAACGTTTTCATCAAATTCTTTATAAGTTATTTTATAATCTTTTAAAATATAATTAACGTTATTAATATCCTTATAATCAAATTCTATTTTAATCTCATTTTCTTTTACCATAGGAATTATATTATCATCTTTTATTGCTTTTGCAACGGAGTTTGTATATGCTCTTACAAGTCCTCCAGCGCCTAGTTTTATACCTCCAAAGTATCTTATTACAACGGCAAGCACCTTATTTAACTTTTTGTTTTCTAAAACGTTTAGAATTGGCATACCCGCGGTATGACTTGGCTCTTTATCATCATTAAATCTTTTTATGTTTTCAAATATATAAGCATAACAGTAATGATTTGCATCTTTATATTCTTTTTTTAATTTATTTAATATTATATTTACGTCTTTTTCTTTATTTAGTTTTAATATATATGTAATAAACTTAGATTTATTAATTTCTATTTCATTTTTTACGTTTTCTTTTATAGTAAACATGAATAAATCACCAAAAACATTATAAATGATTATTTCATTTTAATCAAATTTATTATATAATGTTAATAAGAAGAAAATGGTGATAACGTGATTAATATAAAAACTGATTCAAGAAAAGTAAAAAAGGGAGATATATTTGTTGCACTAAGGGGAATAGTTGGTGATGGACATGATTATATTCCAATGGCTATCAAAAATGGTGCATCAAAAATAATCGCGGAAGAAGGAAGTTATTCTGTTCCTTATGAAATAGTTAATGATACAAGGGAGTATTTAAATAACTATTTATCTTCTAATTATAATAAATATTTAGAAGAAATGCATATTATTGGTATTACTGGAACAAATGGAAAAACAACAACGGCGTATTTAATTTATGATGCTTTAAAAAAATTTGATAAAAAGTGTTGTTACATTGGAACCATTGGTTTTTATATGGATAAGAAAGTAGAGAACTTACCTAATACAACTCCTGAGGTAACCGAGATATATGACATGCTTATAAATGCATATGAAAATGGATACCGTTATGCTGTAATAGAAGCATCTAGCGAAGGATTACTACATAGAAGATTAGAAAACGTTCCTTTTGAGTATGCCGTTTTTACTAATTTAACTCAGGATCATTTAAACATTCATAAAACGATGGAGAATTATGCTAAGTGTAAGCAAAAGCTATTTAATAGTATTAAAGAAGGTGGCAAAGCAATAATAAACTATGATGATCCTAATAAAGAAACTTTTATGCTTAGTTATAACACTAACATAACTTATGGTTTTACCGGTGGAGATTACCGGGTAACTGATTATCAAATGAGTATATTAGGTAGTAATTTTACGTTTATAAATGATGATGTAAAACAAAATATTAAAGTACCATTAATAGGAAAATATAACATATATAACGTACTTGTTACCATCATCATATTAAAAGAATTGGGATTTAATTATAGTGATATTTCTGATGTTCTTTTATATATTCAGTCTCCTCCAGGAAGAATGGATATGGTGGAGTATAAAAACAACCGTATAATAATTGATTATGCACATACTCCTGATGCTATTTTAAACATTATTAGTACCGTAAAAGAGGTTTGTGACGGACATATTTACACCGTTTTTGGATGTACTGGTGATAGGGATAGAACCAAAAGACCAATAATGACTAAGATAGTAACCGATTTATGTGATAGGGTAATAATAACAGAAGATGACATACATAACGAAGATCCTAATCAAATAGTTGATGATATGTTAAAAGGTATTACTAACACTAACTATGAAATTGAATTAGATAGAAAAAAAGCTATTATAAAAGGAATAAATTTATTAGATGTAAATGATGCTTTATTAATACTTGGTAAAGGTCATGAAGAGGTTATGATCATAAAAGATAATAAGAAAATACCATTTAATGATAAAAAAGCTGTTTTAGATTACTTAGAAAGTAGTAAGGTAATAAGAATTGAAAAGATAGATGACTAAAAAGTTGTCTGTCTTTTTATGTGTAAAAGAAAGGATGGTTTTATGGTTAAGTACAAAAGAATATTAATTAAACTAAGTGGAGAGTCACTAGCAGGATACAAAAAAACGGGAGTATGTTATGATGCCGTACTTGAAATATGTAAAAAGATAAAAGAGGTTTATGATCTTGGGGTTGAAGTCGCAATAGTAGTCGGTGGTGTAAACTTTTGGAGAGGAAGACAAAATGAGGAGTTTGATAGAGTAACAGCTGATTACATAGGAATTCTTGCAACAACGATGAACGCGTTAACCTTAAATGATTCGTTTAGACAAATAGGAGTTGAATCAAGAGTGTAGACCGCAATTGAAATGAGACAGGTAGCAGAATTTTACATAAAAGGAAGAACATATAAGCATTTGGATAAAAAAAGAATCGTTATATTTGGTTGTGGAACCGGAAGTCCATTTTTTACAACTGATACGGCCGCTGCTTTAAAAGCTGCAGAAATACATGCTGATGCTTTAGTTAAAGCAACGAACGTTGACGGAGTTTATGATAGTGATCCAAAGAAGAATAAAGATGCTAAAAAATATGATAAGATATCTTATTTAGAAGTTTTAAATAAAAAATTAAAAGTTATGGATTCTACTTCTACTACAATGTGTATGGATAACGAAATACCAATAATCGTTGTTAACATAAATAATAAAGATGATTTAAAAAACGCCATATTAGGTAAAAAAGTAGGCACAATAATTGCTTGATTTGACAAAACTCATACTTTTTGTTAGTATAACAACTTGTAAAAAGAGGGGGAAATTATGGCTATAAGTTATAAAAATAAAGTAGAATTTAATAAGATCGTAATAGATCATTTGCACTTGGTTGATTTTTATTTAGAAAAAGAAAACGTTAAAAATGATGATATTAAGCAAGATGCTTACATTATTTTAATTAATTGTGTAAGAAATTATTTTAAAGAAAAGAAAAACGATGATATAGATTTATTTTTAAATGAAAACTTAAGAGAAAAACTTAATGATTTAATAGCAAAAAAAGAAAAGGGTAAAAATATAAATAATAACGCATTTTATATTGATGATGATTTTATTACCAAACTGGAGGAAAAAGAATACGTAAATTCGTTAGAAAAATTTATGTTTAATACAACATATTTTACGTTTATGCAAAAAACTATTTTAATGGCTAAGTTAGGTTTTATAGGAAATTATGTTTTAAAGAACTCTGAGCTTGCCAAAGCACTTAATTGTACATCTACTAACATTTATAATAAGTATATAGATTGTATTTATAAGTTAAAAAGAGCTGTTTACTATAAAAGAACAGAAAAAGATTATAATTACAGTCCAGATTTATTTATGTACTTTAATACCTCAAAAGAAATAGTAATTGATTTGATGAAAAAAAACTTAAATGAAAAAGAAATAAGTGTATTAAAACAAGTCTGGGGTGATGACTTTTCATCATTGATTCATTTTGATGATATAAAGTTAAGTAAAGATGAGATAATTATTTATTATAATGCTATAGGTAAATTGTATGATGCTATTTTACATCTCGATATAAATGATGAGTTAAAGTTGCTTGGACTTGATTATGGCTATGCCTTAAAAAGATAAAGGCATAGTTTTTTGTGATATAATATTTTAGTAGGTGATTTATTATGGATAAGATAAAGGAAAAACTAAAATTATTAACAACTGAACCAGGCTGTTATTTAATGAAGGATGAAACTGGTAAAGTTATATACGTAGGTAAAGCTAAAAATTTAAAAAGAAGGGTATCTTCTTATTTTAATAGAGAACATACTGGTAAGACCAAAGCGCTAGTTCAAAACATAAAAAATTTTGAATACATCGTAACGGCAAGTGAAGTTGAGTCTTTGCTTTTAGAAATTAATTTAATTAAAAAATATTCTCCAAAGTATAATATTTTACTTAAAGATAATAAGTCATATCCATATATTGAAATAACAGACGAAAGATATCCAAGGCTTATAATATCAAGACCAAGAAAAATAAAAGGACATAAAGGAAAATTATTTGGGCCTTATCCAAATGCTTCAGCAGCAAGACAAACCGTTCAATTATTAAATAGAATATATCCTTTTAGAAAATGTCATACGATGCAAAAGAAGGTATGTTTGTATTATCATATAGGACAGTGCTTAGGTTATTGTGAAAAGAAAATAGATAAACAAGTCATTAAAGAAATGATTAGTGAGGTTACTAGTTTTTTACATGGTAATTATGATGAGGTTAGAAAGAAAATAAAGAGCTTAATGATTGATGCATCAAATAAGCTTAATTTTGAAAGAGCAATTGAATATAAACAGATGCTTGAGTATATTGATACCGTACTTGAAAAGCAAAAGATCAGTTTAAACGATAACGTTACAAGAGACGTAATTAATTATTATGTCAAAAACGATTATATATCATTTCAAGTACTTCATTTAAGAGACGGAAGAATAAACATGAGAGATGGGGAAGTTTTTCCTTTAATAGATGATGTTAAAGATACGTTATCATATTTTGTAACTAGTTTTTATGATAAAAACGACGTTCCTAAAGAGGTGCTTGTAACGGAAGATTTTGATTGTGATTTACTTGAAAACGCAATTAATACGAAGTTTATAGTTCCACAAAAAGGAGTTAAAAAACAGTTAGTTGAAATGGCATATGAAAACGCTAAAATAGTGTTAGATGAGAAATTCGAACTTATTGTAAGGGATGATAAAAGAACGTTCGGGGCTAATGAGGCATTAGGAAAATTAATTGGTATTCCTAATTTAAAGAGAATAGAAACGTTTGATAACGCCCATCTTTTTGGTACCTTTACCGTGTCTGGCATGGTTGTTTTTACGAATGGAAAACCAGATAAAAAAGAATATAGGAAATACAAGATAACGTCAGGTTCTAAAGACGATTATCACACGATGCAAGAAGTAATTTATAGAAGGTATTATAGAGTACTTCATGATAAGTTAGAAAAACCAGACTTAATAATAGTTGACGGTGGAATAATTCAAGTTCATGCTGCAAAAGAAGTACTTGATAATCTTTATTTAGATATACCTGTATTAGGACTTAAGAAAAATGATAAACACACAACAACAGCTCTTATAAGTGAAGATAAAGAATACGAAATAGATAAAACATCAGACGTATTTCATCTTTTAACAAGAATTCAAGATGAAGTCCATAGATTCACAATTAACTACCATAAAGACATAAGAAGTAAAGGTAGTCTATCAAGTATTTTGGATAACGTACCTGGAATAGGTGCTAAAAGAAAAAAAGAATTATTAAAAAAATATAAAACAATAACAAAACTAAAAAGTTTAACAAAAGAAGAACTTGCAACCCTATTGCCAGATAATGTTGCAGAAAACCTATATGAGTTTTTAAAAGAATATAAAAAAGATTAAAAAAATTCGGTTTTTTTAATCTTTTTTAGTGGATTTTTAAAAGTTATGGCTAATTATAAGTATGAGGAAGTAGTAAAAAAACTAATCGTTGTTTTCCATTTCTTTTTATGAATAAGAAGGATTTGGTAATTATGAGATTTAGATTTGAAATAAAGTTTAATATCAAATTAATTATCGTTTTAATGCTTGTAATAGCAGTAATTGTTATTATAAATTATTAAAAGAAAAGCAAGGTTAGTTTTTCTAGCCTTGCTTTTCAAGTGAAAAAACTCTTGGAAAACAACTAGTAAGCTGCTTCCTTACATCTATATTATATAAAAAAATAAAATTAATATCAATAATTTAAAAAAATATTTAAATTTTAGGGGATTTTTAAAACAAACGGA
>DVMT01000020.1 GCA_018714855.1 Candidatus Aphodocola excrementigallinarum | reverse complement strand
TTATATTTATATATAAAGATTGCAATTTGCTTAATCTTCTTTTGGAAACTCCAAATGTTATATAGAAAATATTTTTATATGTGGTATTAAGGAAATAACTTTAATATTTAATGATTCGCCAAAAGTAAATAAACTATATGTCTATTCGGATAACGAAAAATTGTTTTATACATATCATGTGGTGTACTTGCGAAAATTAAACAATTTTAATAAAACGATTCAAGGGGCTAAAAAGTTTATTAAAAAAAGATAACATAGGACATAAAACCGCTCTATATTTTTTCATTTGAATAATATATTAATGAAGATGCATCTTCGAAAAATGTTTAGGGGAATTTGGTTTGAGTGGTATTATACAGTTAAATTAGAAAAATCTGTGTTTTTAAAAAAAGTATTATAATGTTAAAATTCTTGGGCGTATAAATACGTATGTTGAAATTTAATAACGCATTTATGATTTTAAAACGTTAGTTTACGTATTGAAAGAAGAGTAATGTGTCATTAGAAAAAATTTAAAAGTGCGGTTGATTATTAATGATAAAGAAGTTATAAAATAATAATTATAACTTCTTTTTTTGTTTAAAAAAAATTTTTTGGCACATAACTTAAGTGAAGGAGGAAAAATATAATGCAAAATTATGAAAATGCACCAGCAATGATTAGCACAAAGGACTTAGATTATCTAAGTGATATTTATAATTGGAATTTCAACGCATCAAAGGTGGCGTGTCATTTTAAAGAAAACGTTACTGATGAGGAAATAAAAGACTTATTAAAAAGAGTTTCCGAAATGCATAAAGAGCATTGTAAAGCTGTATTAAATATATTAAGTTAAAGGAGATTAAGAATGAATAATAATAAAGTTAGTAACCCAAAAACAAAAGTTCCACAAACAAATAAAATGAATGATAAGGATTATATTACTGCTATGCTTTCTCTTGAAAAGTCTATGCTAAAGAATTATGCGGTTTCTTTAACTGAGGCTAGTAACGATGATTTGTACAACGATTATTATGATATGTTTGATGATGTGGCAAACATGCAAAGAGAAATCTATAATTTAATGTTTAAAAAGGGTTGGTATGAGTTAGAGACAGCTGATGAAAATAAAATTAATCAAAAAATCAACATGTTAACAGGAGAATTAGCTCAATTAGAGTCTAATAATGAAAAAAATTAATTTAGGTATTGATTTTTATAAATCTTTTTGATATTATTAATATGCATTCAAATTAATGCATATTTTTCTGGGGCTTTAGCTCAGCTGGCTAGAGCGTCTCGCTTGCACCGAGAAGGTCAAGGGTTCGAATCCCTTAAGCTCCACCAATTTGTATATAAACCACTCAGAAAAAGTGGTTTTAATTTTATGGTTTCGCTTAAGGGATTTCGTTATTAATATGATTAATACATACCTTTTTTACAAAAAAGCCGTAAAATATATTGATTTTTTAGGATTTATATAGTAGAATTAAGTAGTCAGTTTTACCAGTACTATGAAATGGGCTTGTAGCTCAGCTGGTTAGAGCGCACGCCTGATAAGCGTGAGGTCGATGGTTCAAGTCCATTCAGGCCCACCATTTTATATATAAACTGGCGCGTTGGTGAAGTGGTTTAACACACCGCCCTTTCACGGCGGCATTCATGGGTTCAAATCCCATACGCGTCACCATGTTGAATAATAAAAGTCTTTCTAATAAAAGAAGGACTTTTTATTTTGCTCCATGAAGCCGAAGGTGTGTTAAACTCCATTATGAATGGACTTGTCATAATTTACAATTAATGTAATGCCAAGTATATAACTAAGAAGAGAAGACCCACCGTAACTTATAAATGGAAGAGTAATTCCGGTTATTGGTAGTAATCCTATGTTCATACCTATATTTTGAATTTGTTGATAAAGGATCATTGTTACAAATCCAATTATTATGAATTTAAGATTTTTATCTTTTGTATTTTGAGCTAATCTTATTAAGGCATAATCAAAAATTACAATCGTAATAATTAATAGTAACGTTCCAACAAAACCAAAATTACTAGAGAAAACAGAAAATATAAAATCCGTGTGAGACTCAGGTATATAAATCGGTGTATTTCCAACACCAAAACCAAATAAACCTGCCGCCTTAATCGCAGCAAGAGCATTGGTAAGCTGCATTCCACTTTTATTTGACCAATCAAGAATTCTATCAATTCTATAAAAGAAACTCGTTCCAAAAACATCTATAAAGCTATCTTGAAAATTAAAATAATAATATAAAAACGCTCCCACAAAAACACCAGCTAAAATAAATATTATTAAGAATATTCTTTTTTTTATGCCATATATGAAAAGCATAACAAAAGAAATAAGAAAATATATTATAACCATTCCGGTATCCGGCTCTAAAAATGTTAGAATACTTGGAATTAACGTTATTACCATGACTGTAAAAAATATAACCAAATCATTTTTAAACGTTCTTTTAGGATACTTATTATCGAAGTATGAAAACACTTTAGCATTGATTAATATTAATGCTAATTTCATGAATTCACTTGGCTGAAAAGAACCAATCCCAGGAATTGTAAACCAGCATTTAGAACCATTTATTTCTGTTCCAAAAATCAAAAGCAAAAAAAGTAATATGTTACCCGCAATATAAAAAACAATAGCATAATCAGTTATGAATTTCAAACTTTTTTTAGCGGTAATAATTAAAATAGCAAACCCAACCAAATACCATATTACTTGTTTAATTACTATTTGGTTTGAGCTGGTGTTTTTTGTTGCACTATAAATTGATAACACGCTTATTATAAAGAAAATAACCAGTGGTATTATGATCCCGTAATTAATTTTACTTTTTTTCATTTATATCACCACCTTTTTGTATTTTTGCCTTAGCGAATGAATATATTTTTATGGGAGGATGATTATGAAAGATAAATTTCCGGAAATTTATAAAAATAAAATTGAAAATATTAAATCCAAAGTTCAAAAAGACTTTTATTATCATGCATCAGATGAAAAGTCTAGTAATGATATAAGACAAGTAAGTGATGAAAAATTAGATAGAGTAGATATTATAAATAAAATAAATAATATCTTTTCAAGTCCTAATTTCGTATATCAAGCTGATGTTAATATTATGTACAAAAATGGTGAAAATATAAATGAAAAAGTAGTGGGAATGAAAGATAATTATTTATTAACTTTAGACGGAAGAAAAATTTTTATTGATGTCATTTCGAACATAAAATAAAAAAGCCACCTAAAACAAGTGGCCTTTTTTAAACACCTTCAACGAAAGTATCAGCTAAGCACTTAATAGAGCAGCAGCAGTTTGTATTTATAGTGAAAAATGAATTTGTTGCGGTATAAGTATTTGTTCCTGAATCAAACGTTAATACTCTTAAAGTAGCGCAGCAACCATCTACTTTTTCAACTCTAAATATATTTGAAGTTGTGGTTTCTCCTGGTGTGTTTGATACTGGCATTGTAACAGGAGCTGCGTTGCATGTATATAAAGTTACTGGTCTGGTGTTAAAAGCAGCTGCCACTGATGGACCGAAGAATGCTCTTGTACATGTCTCTAAGCAGCTATCACCTGGACATACTTCGCTTTGAAGAATGTTTATTACTTTTAATATTTCCGCAATGCAGTTGCAGCTTTGATTTGAATTAGAATCATTACACATAATATTTCACCCTTTCTATCTTTTTCATTAGTAGCTTATTCAAAACATGATAAATAGTGCAAGCCAAATGTCCCGTTACTTTGATTTAACTATTAAAAAACGTTCGCTTGCAATTTTAATAAACTTGTTATATAATTTTTGGTAGGGTGATGATATTGTTAAAATATATTATTATAATTGTTGTTTTAATTATAATTGCGTTAGTTGTAATAAAGGCAAGTAAGCCTGATTTTAAATACGAAGCTAACAAGTTGGTGGAATATTTAGGCGGCATTAAAAACATTACTAACATGGAAGTTAGTGTATCAAGGTTTAAGGTTACTTTAAAAGATCCATCCAAAGTAAATAAAGAAGGAATTCAAAAACTTGGCGCAAGAGGAATCGTCGAAATTGATAATACTATAAAAATAATTTTAGGTGATAATGCAAAAAAACTAAAAAAATACATTGATCAATTAAACGAAGATTAATTTTTACAAAAAATTATGTTTTAATACAAAATTCGACAAAAAACGGCACGGAAATTATGTATAATTCATCATAAGGAAGGGAGGAATTATATGATAGCTTCCGTGCTTTTAAATTTAATATATCTATTTTTTCCGCTTTTATGTTATTTTATATACATAGTTTATAGTAAAGTAACTTATGAAAAAGAAAAAATGGTATTTTTTGATTTGGCATTATTTAGTAGTTTTTATTTTTGCGCTAGATTTGGAAAGTTATCATTTGCCTCGGCGATTTTACTTAACATTCCAATCTTACTTTCTATTTATAAAAGAAGGTTAGGACCCGCCGCTATATTATCTATAGGAATATCATTTATTTTATCTAATTTTTATGAAATAAACTTTTTCGTGATGATAATCCAGTATGTATTAATGCTTATTTTAGGCTTTTTTACCAAGTTTAGAATTAATAATATCTTTATGATGGTAAAGTTTCCTTTTTGGCTTTTAATCGTTATTTTATCTCCTAATGAGATAATTAACATAAATAATTTTTGGTATGCGTTAATCTTTTGGATTTTGATTTACTTAGTATTATACGTTATAATTTTATTTTTTAATAAGATTGAGGTTATAGTAAAAATGTATAGTTCATTAAAAGATATATCAAGAGAAAAAAAACTATATGAATCTTTGTTTAAAATAACTCATGAAATAAAAAATCCTTTGGCAGTATGTAAAGGGTACTTAGATATGTTTGATATCAATAATCCGTCTAAAGCAAGTAGGTATGCAGGGATTATAAATCAAGAGATAGATAGAACTTTATTACTGCTTAAGGATTTTTCTGATATATCAAAGCTTAAGATAGACAAAAGTCCAATTGATATTAGTATGTTATTAGAAGATGTTTGTGATGAGGCAAAACTAATATTAAAAAATAACATAATATTTAAATATAAAATAAGTGATGATGAAGTATATATAAACGGTGATTATAACAGGTTAAAGCAGGTTTTTATAAACGTTATTAAAAACGCTAAGGAAGCAATAGAAAAAAAAGGAGAGGTAACTCTTAAGGCAAGGTCTTTTAATAATACGTACGTAATTACCATTAAGGATAATGGAATTGGAATGAGTAAGGAAGATGAAAACAAGATTGGAACGGCGTTTTATACAACTAAGAAAAATGGTACTGGACTAGGTGTTTGTTTTTCTAAAGAAATAATTGCAAAGCACGACGGTACCATGAAATATATATCTAAAGAAGGTAAGGGTACAAGCGTTATAATAACTTTACCAATTAATAAAACATCTGTTAGTTAGCAGATGTTTTATTTAGTCTATATAAATACATTGTTGGATGGTTAAATAATCTTGCATTTATTTTACTTGTACCAATTCCTGGATTAATGTATAGTTTTGTATTTTCTACTTTTTGGTAACTTTTATTATATTTACCTTTTATAAGTAAATCTTTTATTTTTATGATGTTTATCTGTCCGTTATGGGTATGGCCTGCAATTGCCATATCGAAGTTATATTTAAGTAAGTCATCTAAATCATTAGGATCATGTAGAGCTAATATCTTAAAGTCTGGAGCAGTTTCGTTATTATTAAAATATTCTTCACAAGATGTCTTATCAATTAATAAAATAGGTTTATCATTTCCTAAATAGATGGTTTGTGGGTTGTTTTCTAAATTTACAAATCCGGCTAAGTTAAGAATTGATGTTGCATCATCAAAATCTTCTTCTCCAGTTACATAGTATTTTCCTAGTTCAGCATTTATTTTTTTAAGTTCGTTAGTTAAAAAATCTTTTTCTTCATTTGTTATTTTGTAATTCTCGTTTATTAAGTCTCCGGTAAAAATTACTATGTCTGGCTTTGTTTCATTAGCTTTTTTGGCTATTTTTTCGATCATACCATCAGTTACGCTAGAAGGATAGTGTATATCTGAGATTTGAAGAATCTTAAGACCATGCATCTCATCAGATATTTTACTTGTGGAAACTTTAAATTCTCTTATAAATATTCCTTTGGTACCAATAAAAAACGCATATAAAACTATTAACACTATTAAAATGAATAATTTAACTTGCCATTTAAGCTTTCTTTTTTTCTTTCTTTCTTTTGTTTCTTCTTTTTCCATTTTTTATCTCCCAATTATTTGTACTAAAACCAAAATAGTGTTATGTAGCATGTGAACTATTATTGGCAAGGTTATGTTTTTGGTTTTGGTTAAGAGGTATGCAAAGCAAGAACCCATCGCACCGTATGGTATAACATATAAAAAATCTAATATGCTGTTATAACTTCCTAAGACGTGCAAAAGTCCGAATAAAACACCACTTAATACGATAAATAGCCATTTAACTTTAACAAACCCATATAAGGATCTTCTAAACACCATCTCTTCAAATATAGGAGCGATAATAGAGCATGTAAAAAGCATGTATAAAGGTGCAATTTCAATACTTTGTCTAACAAGGGATTCGTTTTCTGATATGTTTTGGTCCAAAATAAGTCCTATTATAATGGATGATACCGTCATGATTACGCATCCGACTACCCAGCAGTTAAGTGATAAAATCGCTCTGTTTAAAAAATTTTCTTTAAGATCTTTAAGACCTTTTACTATTTCTTTTTTAAACATTAAAATAAGTATTACTATGTATATTAAGTCGGTAAATGCAAATAAAAAGATTCTTGGTGTTCTTGGAATACTATTAACGTTAATTCCTAAAGACGATATGAAAGCGATTATAAAATTGCTTTGATATAATAAGTAAAGCAATATAACAATTAGAAACTTACTGTTTTTTTTAAACCAATCTTTTATTTTTTCTTCTATTTTATCTATTATGCTATCTTGCATTTATGATTCACCTCTAGTTTAGATTATAACAAAAATAAAAGAATTATAGAATAATTTAATGGTCGTTTTACATAAATATTATAAAAAGCATTGCATTTGAACTTTTTTATGTTATAATACATGTAGCAGCAAAGAGTAGGGCAAGAATAGTCCTGCTCTTTATATTTGAAGGAGGTATTAAATATGGATGAGAAGGTAAAAAAGCTAATTGAAAAACCACTTAGTGAAAAAAACATTAAGCTTTGCAGTGTTAATTACGTACTTGAGGGCAATACTTATTTTCTTAGGATAACGATTGATAAAGAGCCTTTCGTAGACGTTGACACGTGCGTTTTAGCAACAGAAATTATAAATCCATTAATTGATACTCTTGAAGATGAATTTGATGATTCATACGTTCTTGATGTATGTTCACAAGAAAAAGGAGATAAATAAAATGAATAGTAAAGAATTTGTAAAAGCATTAAAAGATATTTGTAAGGAAAAACAAATAAGTGAGGACGTAATCTTTGATGGCATGACAACCGCGCTTGAAAAAGCGTATGCTAAAGATACTGGTCTTCCAAATATTAGAATTGAAATTAATAAGGATACAGGAGAAATAAAAGGTTATTCATACCAAAAGGTAGTTGATGAATATACTGATGATGAAGATGATGATGCTGTAGAAATATTACTTGAGGATGCTAAGAAGATAGTACCTGATATAAAAGTTGGAGAAACAATCGAAGAAGAAGTTTCCCTAAAGGATTTTGGACGTGTTGCAACGATGACTGCTAAACAAATCCTTGTTCAAAAGGTAAGGGAAGCAGAAAGACAAAGTATTATGAAGGAATTCGAAGATAAAGAAGGAGAGTTATTAGTTGGTACTTTATCAAGAGAAGATGCTAAGAATTACTACGTTGATTTAGGAAGAATGCACGGCATTTTACCAAAGAATGAATTAATTAAAGGTGAAGATTTAAAGATGGGATCATCTATTAAGGTTTACGTAACTAAAATAGATGACACTGGCAAAAGTCCACTTATCTTACTTTCTAGAAGTCACTATGGTTTTGTTAAAAGGCTTTTAGAAAACGAAATTCCTGAGTTAAATGATGGAACTGTTATTTTGTATAGTGTTGCAAGAGATGCTGGCTCAAGAAGTAAAATAGCGGTATACTCAGAAGACGAAAACGTAGATGCAGTAGGCGCATGTATTGGAGAGAAAGGCTCTAGAATAAACAGAATAACCAAAGAGCTAGGCGGAGAAAAAATAGACGTTGTAAAATATGATAAGGATCCTATTACGTTTATTAAAAACGCACTTTCTCCAGCTCGTGATGTTGATGTATACATATTAGATGAAAAGAAAAAGGAAGCTTTAGCAATTGCAGAAGGTGATAATTTGTCACTAGCAATTGGCAAGAAAGGTCAAAACGTTCGTCTTGCCGCACGTCTTACACATTACAAGATAGACGTTAAAACGCATGAACAGGTAACTGAGGAAAACATTGATCTTTCAAATGCTTTACACTAGAAAGTGGTGATGATAATGAAACAAAAAAAAGTTCCTATGCGTACTTGCGTTGTTACTAAAGAAAAGTATCCTAAAAAAGAACTTATAAGGGTTGTAAGGGATAATTTAGGTAACGTATCGGTTGATTTAACTGGTAAGCAAAATGGAAGAGGAGCATACTTAAAAAAGGATTTAGAAGTAATTGCCTTAGCTAGAAAAACAAAGGCTTTAGAAAAGTATTTAGAAGTTTTAGTTCCAGAAGAGGTGTATGAACAATTAGAAAACATAATCGGTAAATAAAAAAGAAGGGAGCTGATGGCTTATGATGAGTGTTTTAGAATATGCTTTAGATATGAATAAAGATGAAAAAGAAGTATTAAACGCGTGTGAAAAGCTAGATATAAAAGTATCATCTAAGGATGATATGTTATCTGATGATGCGATTGTTGAACTTGATAATTATTTTGCAAATGAGTCAACGGATGAAGATACTTCTTTAAACATTAATCAAGATGAGGAAATAATCAAAAAGATGGAAGAAGATGATTATTATGATGAGGTAGTTGATACCTTAATTGATAAAAAAGATACCATCTATAATAGTGAACCAAAAGCTAAGAAAAAGAAAAATAAAGTTAAAAACAAAGTTAAAAATAAAAATTTAAAAGAAGAAAAGAAAAACATGTATAAAAATAAAGAAAAATTAGTTTCTAACGAAACCGAAAAGGATGAAAACGTTATTTTATACAAAGATGGCATGACCATTAAAGATTTTTCTTTAGAACTTGGTGTTTCACCAACTGATATCATAAAAAAACTAATGGGTTTAGGTGTTATGGCAAGCATTAATGCTAGTTTAAGCTTTGATGATGCTTCTGTCTTAGCTTTAGAATATAATAAAACTTTAAAAAAAGAAGAAGCGTTAGACATTTCTAACTTTGAGATGTTTGAGGTAAATGATGATCCTAAGGATCTAGAGCCAAGACCTCCTGTTGTAACCATTATGGGACACGTTGATCATGGTAAAACATCTCTTTTGGATGCCATTAGAAAAAGTAGTGTTGTAGAAGGCGAGTTCGGTGGAATAACCCAGCACATAGGAGCTTATCAAGTTTCTTATAAAGATAAGAAAATAACTTTTATTGATACTCCTGGACATGCTGCGTTTACCGAGATGAGAGCTCGTGGTGCTTCTATTACTGACATCGTAATTATTATAGTTGCTGCTGATGATGGTGTTATGCCTCAAACGATTGAAGCAATTGATCATGCAAAAGCCGCAAAGGTTCCAATCATAGTTGCAATAAATAAAATTGATAAGCCAGGAGCTGATCCGGAAAAAGTAAAAAGAGAAATGAGTGAGCATGGTCTTACACCTGATACTTGGGGTGGAGATACAATATTTGTTCCTATTTCTGCTAAGACTCATGAAGGAATTGATAAATTATTGGAAAACGTACTTTTAATTGCTGAACTAGAGGATCTAAAAGCTAATAAAAAGCGTTATGCTATGGGTACGGTAATTGAATCAAAACTAGATAAGCACGTTGGACCAGTTGTTACATTACTTGTTCAAAACGGAACTTTAAGACTTGGAGATCCAGTAGTAATAGGTGAGTATTATGGTAAGATAAGGGCTCTTAAAAATGATTTAGGTGAAGAAGTAACTTATGCTTTACCATCAACTCCTGTTTCGGTAACCGGAATAACTGGTGTTCCAACATCTGGTGATAAGTTCATGGCCTTTGAATCTGAAAAGCAAGCTCATTCTGTTGCCGAACACCGTATGCAAACAGCTAAATTAAAAGCTAATACTAATAAAACCTCACTTAGTTTAGATGATTTATTTGGAAAAATTTCGGATGGATTAAAAGAAATTAACATTGTTTTAAAAACAGATGTTAAAGGTAGTGAAGAGGCTGTTAAAAACGCGCTTTTAAAAATAGATGTTGAAGGATGCCGTTTAAACGTAATAAGAAGTGGCGTTGGAACAATTACTGAAAGTGACGTTGTTTTAGCAAACGCATCTGATGCAATAATAATAGGCTTTAACGTAAGACCATCTAATAAACTAATGGATTATGCAAAAGAAAATGGTGTTGAAATAAGACTTCATAACATAATTTATAAAGTTGTTGAGGAAATGGAATCAGCAATGAAAGGTATGCTTGATCCAGAGTATGAAGAAAAGACACTTGGTCAAGCTGAAATAAGGAAGATTTATAAATTTTCTAAGACTGGTAATATTGCTGGATGTTATGTTTTAAGTGGAGTAGTTAAAATGGGAGCTAAAGCTCGTGTTATAAGGGATGGTGTTGTTGTTTATGATGGTGCAATTAATACCATTCAAAGAGAAAAAGATCAAGCAAAAGAAGTAAAAGCAGGATTTGAATGTGGTATTACTTTAGAAAACTTTGGTGACATTAAGGAAAATGATATTATAGAAGCGTATGAACTCGTTGAGATAAAGAGGTAATTATGAGCATAAAAACCAAGAGAATAGCAAGTTTATTAATGGAAGAAATAAGTGATATACTTCAAAATGAGGTAAACGATAGTGATATTCGTTTTGTAACCATTACGGATTGTAAAGTAGATGCTGATTTAACTTTAGCGCAAGTATACTGCACCGTTTTAGATGAATCTAAAAAGGATAAGTGTCTGCATGACCTAAATGAAGCCAAAGGTTTTATAAAAACAGAATTAGCAAAAAGAAAACTAGAAATAAGAAGAATACCTGATTTAAGATTTATTTATGATGAATCTATAGAATATGCTTCTAGAATTGAGAAAATAATAAGTGAAATTAACGAATAAAGATAGATTTTTCTATCTTTTTTTTATTTTTTGTAGAAATATAAAAGAAAAAAAGGTATAATTGTAATAGTAAGATGCTAGGTCGGTGGTGATAAAATGATTAACTTAGTAAAAAAAGAAAATTTAAATCTTGGCATTTTAGAGACGGATTTTGATGTTTTTGCAGATATAGTTAATACTTTTTCTTCTGAAAACGTAAAAATAGATTTTTTAGCGGACATTGATGATTATATAATTCCGGATTATTTTAAAAATAAACTTACCATTGTAATTCAAACTAATGGAATGTTAATAGGTTATGTTACTTTTGAATTTAAAAATAGTAATAATTCGTCTGTTGTTGAAATAAATAAACTGTACGTACTAGATGAGTTTAAAAACAAGAGCATGGAAGGACTACTTATCGAAGCGGTTATTTATGTTGCGGGTGAGGTAGGATCAAGAAACGTTGTTGTATGTGTTGATGAACATGATTCTGAAAGTCTTAATATTTACAGATCTTTAGGGTTTTATGAGGTAGGTATAAATGAAGATGGAAGTATTCTTAGCATAAACGTGGTAACAGCTGTCGCAACAAGGGGATTAAATGATAAATTTAGGGATATTCCAAGTGACGCAATAGATTATAAAACATTAAAGTTAGTCAAGAAAATAGCACAAGGAAGATCTGGTAACATTTATTTAACCGAAGATGGCAGAATATTAAAAATGTTTACATCAACATCATTTACTTATATTAAAGATCGTGAAGAAACTTTAAGATATATTAAAAATTTAGATATAGAAGAAATAGTAAAACCAAAAAATTTAGTTTATTACGATGGCGTATTTGTGGGTTACATAATGGAATATTTACCAGAGGGAGAGGCTTTATGGTCTAAAAGTAAATATTATAGTTTTGAAGAAAAAATTGATAAGATAAAGGCAATCGAAGACGTGATGAAAAAACTTCATAAAAACAATATTTATATTTGTGATTTAAACCCTGATAATATTTTCTTCGATAGTAATGGTAAAGTAAAATTAATTGATTGTGATGCTTTTGTTATAAAAAAGAACGTTATTAATAATGAGGTAGATCAAAAATATCAAGATCCTATTTATAAAATAGTATCAGAAAAAACTGATTTATATGCTTTTGCGGTAACGTCTTTACAATTTTTAATTGATGAAAACATAGATAATAATGCTACTTTTGCTGATGTAGAAAAAATATATGACAAAAATAAAAATAAGTTACCAGTAAGCTTTAAAAACTATTTTGATAGTATTTTTAAAACAGATGAACGGTATTATTTATCAGATTCTTACGAAAAGTATCTTCATAATATGTATGATACAGATGATGCTTCATCATCATTTGCAACTAAAAGTGGTAAGATAAGTGTCATAATATTATCATTAATAATAGTTGTAATAGCGGTAATTGGATATTTGGTATTTAGATTTAGATAATTCGCTATGAAAACAGGCTTTTTGCCTGTTTTTTAAATGTATTGACAAAACTAAAATTTTGTGTTAGTATATGAGGCATTCAAACAAAAGGGGGAGATTTGAATGCAAGATTTACTTACTTATTTAAGAAATAATGACTCAAGAATAAAAGAAATAGAAAAGGACGAAAAAACCTCTTTATCAAATGCAACTGGTGATTTATTAACACGTTTAAAAGATAAGGAAAATGAACTTGATAATGCTTCTGACGAAAGAAAAAGAGTTATTAACATTGAAATACAAAGTATAAAAAATGATATTGAAATAGAAAAGGACCAAACTAAGTCTTTATATTCGGTAAAAAAACTAAATATACAAAAAGACTCTTTTGATAAGATTTTAAATTATGCACAAGATATTAAAGAAGATTTAACTGATACTATTTCTGTAAAAGAAGATGAATTAAAAACTATTAAGAATAATATATTTAAGGCTAATGATTCAAATAATTTTGAATTAGTAAAAGAATTATCTGAAAAAGCTCATGGTGTAAACAGTAACATTATTAATTATAAAAACGTTTTAGATGATGTTAATAATTTAACCAATGATATAGAAAACACCATGAATAAAATGGGCGATTTAACCTTTGAAGGAATCGATGCTATATTAAAAGGTTATAAAAGTAACATCATGGAAATAGAAATTTTATTAGGCCATGCAAACGAAAAAACAGATAAATCAAATAATATAGAGAAAACAGGTATTAAGAAAAAAGAAGAACCTAAAGCTTTAGAAGATGATGATAAAGAAATAAAAGAAAAAATAGCTAAAATAAATGAGTTGTTAAATAAAGCAGAAAACGAAAAAGACGAAAAGGCTCTAAATGATGCTATTGATTTAATAAATACTTTACCAGATGGTGAAGATAAGAATAAATTACAAGCTAAAGCAGATGAAATAAAAGAAAAATTAAAGAAAAAACCAGAAGAAGTTATTGCTGTTCAAAAAGCTGAAAAAGCTATTGAAATAGCATTTAAAACAGAAAAAAAAGAAGATATTAAAAAGGCATATGATTTAATTGAAAAAATTAAAGATGCTTCTAAAAAAGAAGAATTAACAAAAAAATTAGATGATATAGTAAAGAATATTACATCTAATTTCATGATAAGATTAAATAATCTTATAAATCGTTTTGAGGAAAATAAATTTGCTAAAGTAAAAAGAGAAGAAGTTGTTCAGTTGGTTGATGATTTCGATAACTTATATAAAGAAGAAATACCAGAAATTAATTTTTCTAAGAAAGAAGTAGCTAAAGACGTTAAAGGAGTAGTTTTAAGATATAATTCAACCAAACAAAAAGAGTATCAAGAAAATAAAGAAGTAGAAGTGGATAAAAAAGGTAAAATAAAGAAAATATTTAATGCCTTTAAACGTTTCATTGAATTAAGACCACTTATTTCAGGAACAAAACTATTAGCTAAATTCTTTAAGACTAGATTAGCTAAAAACGTTCAAAAAGGTAATGAAGAAAAGGTAAAGAAATACGAAAAACGTATTAAAGAGATGGACATAATAAATAGTGTTACCATGTTCCGTAAGAAAAATGATATTGCAAAGATGAGTCCTAAACTATATAAAAATGGTGTTAAAGGATTAGATGACAAAGAAAAAGAAAAATATACAATTGATCAAAATGTTATCAGTAGCATAATGTTAAAACAATTATTAAAGAAAACTGCTGAAGATGTATATAAGGATAAATTAAGGGTTAAAACAGTTATTGGACAATGGTTAGATTTGTATTCTAGAATTGGTAATGATGATATAATTGTATCTGATACTTTAAAAAGAGAATCAATTGCTTATAGTAGGAAAGATGTTTATGATAAAATTTGTGATTTTCTAGTTGATGCAAGATATGCTGGTACTATTTCTAAAGAGCAATATGAAGCATATTTAGACGAAATGTTAAACATTGGTTTTTATAAGAGAGGATATGACGATTTTTATGAAATTCCAAGCGTTAAATACGAAGATGATTCTTATTATGATGAATTAAAAGATAAGGAAGAGTATTATGAAAATCCAGTAGTTTATAAGGACGTTGATAAAGATAATGAAGAATATGAACAACCAATACCTTATATTAAAAAATAAGAAAGTTAAATAAGACTTTCTTTTTTTGTGGTAAAATATTAGTAGGTGGTACAAATGGATGGTATTTTAGTTATTAATAAACCTAGTGGTCTTACCAGCAGGGATGTTGTAAATAAAATTAGTAAATTATTAAATACAAAAAAGGTTGGTCATACCGGAACACTTGATCCTTTAGCTACTGGAGTATTAGTATTATGCATTGGTAAAGCAACTAAGTTAGTGGATGTTATAACAGGTACGGATAAAGAGTATATAGCATCAGTTAAATTAGGTTTATTAACTGATACTTTAGATGTAGAAGGAAAAGTATTAGAAAAAAGAAATTGCTATGTTAATAAAGAAGAGTTAGCAAGTGTATTAAAATCATTTATTGGTAAATATAACCAAGAAGTACCAATATATAGTGCTGTTAAAATAAACGGTAAGAAATTATATGAATATGCAAGACGTAATGAAAAAGTAAACCTTCCTAAAAGAGAAGTAGAAATAAAGAAAATAGAGTTATTAGAGTTTAGTAATGATTCGTATAGTTTTAAAGTTACTGTATCAAAAGGAACGTATATAAGAAGCTTAATAAAAGATATTAACGATAAATTAGGTGTTATAGGAGTAATGGATAGTTTAAAAAGAACAAGGCAAGGAAAGTTTAAGATAGATAATGCATATACTTTAGAAGATGTTTTAAATAATAAACATAAATTAATTTCTATAAAAGATGTTTTAAAAGATAAAAATTGTGTTACAATAGATGATAATTTATTTGATGTTATTAAACACGGTGGCATAATTAATAATATTTATAAAGAAGATTATGTTACATTTATACATAACGATAACGTTGTTTCAATATATAAAACATATGATAAAGATAACACCAAGATGAAACCATATAAGATGTTTATTTAAAAGGAGATTAATATGACAGATAAAGAAAAAGCAAAATTAATAAATGAATTAAAAGAATCAGGTAATATAATATCTATTTTGGATAAAGTAAAAAACAAATTATCTTTTGTTGAAATGCTAAAATTAGCAGATGATTTATCTAATAAGAAAAAAGAAATAGTTTATGATTATGCTCTAAATAATTATAATGTTTCTGTTGATGATGTAAGTTTAATCTTAAAAAATGATAATGATAGAATTTTATTAATAAATACATTATTAAAATATAATTATCTAAACACGGCATATTATGCCATGAAATCAATGGATAATCCAAAAAGCTTAAGTAATGATTCCTTGTTAAGAATTATAAATGAAAGAGATACGGTATCACTTATAAGAGAATTTAATACTTTATTTATAGATGAATTATTAGATAGAAAAGATTATTATAATTTAATAAAATATAGTGATGAATTACCAAATGATGTAATTAAAAAAATATATATAAAATCATTTTCTTCAGTAAGAGATTATTCATATATCATTTATATGTTAAGTAAAGATAAAAGAAAGGAATATACAAAGGTATTCTTAGAAGAAAAGTGTGATAATGCATTAATCGCTAACCATATATTAAAAAATAAAGACTATGAAAAAGAAGATTATGAAAGATTGCTTCTTATCGTTGTGATGTTTGCAAAATCTGATGTTATATATGATGTTTTAATGCGTGAGAATTTATCTGACAATCAAAGAAAAACGCTTGAAAAGGCACTTTTAGATACTCATGATATAGAATATATAGCATACTATTATTTCTTTAAGGATATTGAAAAATTTAATCTATTATTCGGAAGTTCATTATTATTTTTATCATATGTGACATTGAATAAAGATAAGTTTAAAAATAAGAATATTTTAAGTAAAATAAAAGAAAAAATAAAGGAAGAAAATAATAATGAATTATCCTCTAAAATAGAAGGCAATATAAATACTTATATAAAAAAAAGGAGGATTAAGTAAAATGGATAACAAAGTTATAGGTAAGTTTATTAATGGCTCTATTAAGTCTTTAGTAAATAAAACAACTCCTAAATTAAATAATGAATTTGTAATTACTATTAAAAATTATAATGGTGAAGAAACAATTAAATTTGTTGATGAAGCTAATTTTAAAATAAATGAAATTAGTTATAAAAAAAATATGAAATAACCTTGCATAATCTTGTATTTTAATGTATATTAGTATTGTTACCTGTTCTTGGTTATTGGATCTAACTCCTAGCCATAGCTCAGAATAAGGTGTATTAATAAAATAAGGAGGAATATAAAAATGTTAAAAAAAGAAGTTAAACAAGCAATTATAAAGAAGTATGCAACTCATGAAGGAGATACAGGATCTCCAGAAGTACAAATTGCAGTACTAACTGAAAAGATAAACGTTTTAACTGAACATTTGAAAACAAACATTCATGATTTCCATTCTAAAAGAGGATTGTTAATGATGGTTGGTAAAAGACGTAACTTACTTAATTACCTAAAGAAGACTGACATTAACAGATATCGTGAATTAATCAAAAGTTTAGGATTAAGAAAATAAATTTGTTAAAAGTAGGCACTCTTTTTTGGGGTGTCTTTTTATGTAAAAAGGAGATGTTTTAAAGATGGAAAAAAGAGTATTTGAAATGAATTTTAGAGGAAGGCCATTAATTGTTGAAACAGGAGAACTTGCTAAACAAGCTCATGGTGCAGTTCTTGTAAGATATGGTGATACGGTTGTTTTATCCACCGTTTGCGTAAGCAATGATGCAAATATTTTATCTGATTTTTTCCCATTAATGGTTTTATATCAGGAAAAGCTTTATTCAGTAGGTAAAATTCCTGGAGGTTTTATTAAAAGAGAAGGAAGACCTAGTGAAGCGGCAACGCTTGCTGCTAGAATGATTGATAGACCTATGCGTCCACTTTTCCCTAGTGATTTTAGAAATGAGGTTCAAGTTGTTAACACGGTTTTATCAGTAGATCCTGATAATTCACCAGAGCTTGCTGCGATGTTTGGATCAAGCCTCGCAACATCAATTAGTAAAGTTCCGTTTAACGGTCCAATTGCGGGTGTTAAAGTAGGAAGAGTTGATGGTAAACTTGTTATTAATCCTACTGTTAAAGAACTAGAAGAAAGTGACATTGACTTAACGGTTGCAGGAACAAAGGATGCTATTAACATGGTAGAAGCAGGTGCAAAAGAAGTAAGCGAAGATGACATGTTAGAGGCATTAATGTTTGGTCATGAAGCGGTAAAAGAACTTGTTAAGTTTGAAGAAAAAATAATAAAAGAAGTTGGTCAGGAAAAAATGGAGTATGAAACTTTAGAGATAACTGACGAATTAAAAGAAGAAATATATTCTCTTGCAAAAGAGCCACTTGATAAGGCTATGCGTATTAAGGATAAACTAGAAAAGTATGCTGCGATTGATAAAGTAAAAGAAGACGTGGTAGCGAAATTCGAGTATGAAAATGAAGATTTAGATAAAGATGAGTTAAACGAACTTATTACTAAGGTTAAACTTTGCTTATCAGAAGTTGAATACGAGGTATTTAGAAAGATCGTTGTAAAAGAGAAAAAAAGAGCAGACGGAAGAAAGATGACTGAGATAAGACCAATATCAACAGACATAGACTTACTTCCAAGAACTCATGGCTCGGCTTTATTTACCAGAGGTGAAACACAAAGTTTATCAGTTGTAACCCTTGGTGCGTTAGGAGAACATCAAGTACTTGATGGACTTTCACCAGAAGATGAAAAAAGATTTATGCTTCATTATAATTTCCCACAATTCTCGGTTGGTGAAACAGGACGTTATGGAGCACCAGGTCGCCGTGAAATAGGTCATGGTGCCTTAGGTGAAAGAGCACTTTTACAAGTTATTCCATCAGAAGAAGAGTTTCCTTACACGATTCGTGTTGTATCTGAAATACTAGAGTCTAATGGATCATCTTCTCAAGCATCTATTTGTGCAGGATGTATGGCTTTAATGGCAGCAGGTGTTCCTATTAAGGCCCCAGTTGCAGGTATTGCAATGGGACTTATTACCGATGGTGATGATTACACGATACTAACGGATATTCAAGGTATGGAAGATCACTTAGGAGACATGGACTTTAAAGTAGCAGGTACTAAAGATGGTATTTGTGCATTACAGATGGACATAAAAATAAGTGGTATTACAAAAGAAATATTAAAAGAAGCATTAGCACAAGCTAAAAAGGCAAGACTAGAAATATTAAAGATAATTGCAAAACAAATAAAAGAGCCAAGAGGTGAAGTAAGTAAGTACGCACCTAAAACAATGACATTTATGATTGATCCGTTAAAAATCAAAGACGTTATTGGTAAGGGTGGAGAAATGATTACCAAGATAATATTAGACGCTTCAAACGTTGATTCGGTAAATGATATGAACGCGGTTAAAGTTGATTTAGAAGATGATGGTAGGGTAGTTATTTACCACACTGATCAAGAAATCATTGATAAGACTGCAGAAATGATTAAAAACGTTGTTAAAGAAGTAGAAATTGGAAAAATTTATACTGGACGTGTTGTAAAGATAATTGAAGAATTAGGCTGCTTTGTAGAACTATGGGAAGGATGCGAAGGATTAGTACACATCTCTCAATTATCAGATAAGAGAGTTGCAAAAACATCAGACGTTGTATCAGTTGGAGATGAGATAATCGTTAAAGCAACCGGATATAAAAATGGTAAACTAACGCTTTCTAGAAAAGAAGTTTTAGTAAAAGATAAAATAAAAGACAACAAAAAAGATGCTAAGAAAATAACTAAGAAAGAGGAAAACGAGGACAAGTAGTTTTCTTCTTTTTGTTATGATATAATATTTATATGAAGAAGGTGCGTTATGGATAAAATAGCGATTATTTCGGACATACATGGAAATTTAGAGGCTTTAAAAGTTGTATTGAAAGATATAGAAAAAAGAAATATAAAAAGGATTTTTTGCCTTGGTGATATAATTGCAAAAGGTACTCATCCACATGAGTGTATAAAACTTATTAAAGAGCGTTGTAATATTGTTCTACAAGGAAACTGTGATGAATATTTTACAAGAGATTTTTCTTTAGATAATAATCCTAATAATAAAACAGATTTAGCAGTAAAACGTATAAGTTGGAATAAAAGTATGTTAACGAATGATGATGTTAATTACTTAAAAAACTTACCATATTGTTATGAATTTTATTTAAGTGGAAGACTAGTTAGAATGTTTCATGCTGCTCCAACTAAAATAAATGATTTTATTGGTAACATAGATACTTTAGATAGACTTTATAGTTTGTTTTTACCAAGTGATAATACCGTTTCCAAAAATAAGGCAGACGTTGTTATATATGGTCATATCCATATGCAGTTTATGCAAAGAATATATAATAGAACCATAATAAATTCTGGTTCGGTTGGAAATGCAATTGATGTTTTTAGAAATGATAAGAAAGATGGGAACGTAAGAAACACAACTTGTGCTAATTATGCAGTTATATCTGGAGATTATAATTCTAAAGACTATTCTAATCCAATATCTTATGAGTTAGTAAGCGTACCATACGACATTGATAAAGAATTATTAGATGATGATAAAAACATAGAAAAAGAAGATTATGAAACGGAATTAAAAAAGGGTAAGTATAGAGATATGACAAAAATAAATAAAAGTTTTAAAATAAGAGGAATAAATCCTAAGGACATATAGTTATAAAAACAAATAGCTTCAATTATGATTATATAAGGAGATTTTAATATGAAAGTTGTAAGTATTGGAGATTTAGTAGTTGATTACTATTATAAAAATGGGAAATTATTGGGTATTAATGGTGGTATGAGTTCTCATAACATAGTTGCTAATTTAAGTAATATGGGAGTTTGTACGGCTTCCTATGGGGTTTGTGGTGATGATCCTCAAGGTATGATTGCTATAAAAAGCTTAAGTGATGTTGGAGTTGATGTAAGTGGCATTGACGTTAAAAACGAAATTAATACTAGGTGTTTTCATGTATCATACACTGATACTGATGGTAAATTATCTTTTTCATCAAAAAAAAGATGTGCATTTTGTAATAATAAAAAATGGTACGAAGAAAGTATGATTGATAAAAACAAAATAATAAATAATTTAAATAGTGATGATATTTTAATTTTTGATAATCTAAATAAGGAAAATCAGTATATAATTGATAATACTAAAAATATAAAAATGCTTGATTTAGGTCAGTACTATGAGTTAGATAATTACACTGATAATGAAGTTGTTTCAAAACTAAATAGTCATTTTGATATTATTAATTTAAATGAGAGAGTAGAAAAATATTTGCTTAAAAGATTTAAATTGAAAAACTTAACTGATATACTTAGTCTTTTGAATTCGAAATTAGTTATTGTAACAAGAGGAAAAAAAGGAGCTGATTTTGTATTTGATAATATTTTATATCATAAAACTTTAGATGTTATTTCAGAAGAAACCGACTCTACTGGGGCTGGAGATGCCTTTTTTTCTGTATTTATAAAAGAATATATTGATAATAACTTTGCAATATCAAAAGAATTTATTGATGATACCTTTAAAAAAGCAGTAAGATTAACAAATAAGGTTGTTAAGAAAATGGGCGCTAGAGGACATATAAATAACTTATATAAGATAAAGAAAAAAGATGATTACTGTACATGTTTAAATTTTGATTTAGTAGTAAGAAAAAAGATTAAAAGATGCAATATTAACATTAATAATTTGGAAAAAAGGGTTTTGAACGCAGTAAATAGTAAAGCTTATGATGAACTAAAGCAAGTTGATTTTAAAGACTTAGACAATTGTTTGTTTATTGGAACTGGAGGATCATTTTCAGCGGCTTATTTTGCTTCTAGAGTAATTAATAATTTATATGGAATAAATGCATTTCCATTATTACCTAGAGATGTTAAGTATCGTAATAATTCTAAAGTGCAGAAAATTATTTTATTTTCTTATTCAGGCACGACAAAAGACCTTATAACAGCAACGGAAGATATTTTAAGCGATAAAAAAATTATTGTAACTAAATCTCAAAAACAAAAAGTAGTTATGAAAACAGGTATAAATAAAAGTAATATTATTTCATATCAGTCAGCTTCAAACAAATCTAAAGAAAGGGGTTTTTTAGCTTTTGAAGGAGTATTATCGCCAGCAAGTTTGTTTTTTAGATTATATATTGAAAAAAGTAATTTAAACTTAAATATAAGTAACTTTATAAGTGACGCATTAGAATATTGGAAAGAATATTTTAAAAAATATTTTAAAGAAAATAAAGATAAATTAAAAAAGATGTTAGTATTTAAGAATATTTTAAATATATTTTATGGTGATTATACAAACTCTTGTGCTTTTGATTTAGAAAGTAAAATAATTGAATCTGGAATATTTAATGCTATTTTACATGAAAAGAAAAATTTTTCGCATGGAAGATTCATAAATTATGAAAACTTAAATAATAAAT
>DVMT01000019.1 GCA_018714855.1 Candidatus Aphodocola excrementigallinarum | reverse complement strand
TTTCTATTGCAAGTTTTACACGATACGGATGAACCTTTAGGATGTCTGCTATTTCGTTTTGTCTTTTACCATCGTTATATAATAATTTACATTGATAAACAAGCGTAAAAGTACTACCGAGCATTGCAATTATTTTAATAGGCTCTTCTTTTAAAGTCATTAAATCATTATAACACTCATACATTTTTTTAAAATTCTTATCCATTATTGCGTTAGATAAATCAAATATGTTATCATTCATTTTCTTACTAGTAATTTCGTTTATGTCTTCTATTTTTATTATCTTATCACCATCTTTATACATCATCATCTTGTTTATTTCGCTAATTAAAATATCAACGTTAGATCCCGCATACTGAACAAAATAAGATGCCGCTTTATAATCTATTTTATAACCGTTATTAAAAAACTCATCTCTAACAAAATCTGGTAAATCTTTGTCTTTAATTACGTCCTTATGAATAACAGTTGCACGTTTTTTAAGTAATTTTACTATCTTTTTTCTTTCGTCTAACTTGTTTTCATTAAGAGTAAATATAACTATGTTATCATGATTATCATCTTCTAAATACCTTTGTAAATAATCAAGATCATGATTTATAGAGCTAGAAGAAGTACTTAAAAATAAAGCGTTTTCACCTATTAATGCTTTTTTATCCCCAAACATTGATATAACTGATGCATCGTTAAGCAAGTTATCCACTTTTTCTAAAGATAAATCATACGTAGTAACATCATTTATTTCCTTTGTTATCTTATCTATTTCTCTTTTAATTAAACTATAATCATTTCCATATATTAAATAAGTATTCATCAAACTTCACCTAAATAAATTATACAATAAAAAAAGAAACTATGCTAGTTTCTCTAATAATTCAGCTTTTTTCATAGAAGTGTATCCACTAATACCCTTTTCCTTTGCCATTTTCTTAAGTTCAGCTACGGTTAATTTTGATATATCTTGTTTTTCTTCTTTCTTTGCTGGAGCTTTTTTAGTTTCTTTTTTCTCTTCTTTAACAGTTTCTTTTTTAGCGTCTGCTTTAGCTTCTTTAGGCATTTTACCTTCTAATGCATCTTTTGCAATAGTAACTAAATCAGTAAATGTTTTTGGTTGGTCAATAGCGATTTCAGCAAGCATCTTACGGTTAACGGTTACACCTGCTTTAGAAAGACCATTTATAAATCTTGAATAGCTTATATCATTTTCACGGCATGCTGCGTTAATACGTACTATCCATAATTTTCTAAAGTTACGCTTGTTTTGTCTTCTATCTCTATATGCGTAAACGCGTGAATGCATTAATTGTTCTTTTGCAGTTTTAACTAATCTATGTTTACTACCAAAATAACCTTTAGCAGCTTTTAAAATCTTTTTACGACGTTGTTTTACAACGACACCATTCTTTACTCTTGCCATTATTTATTTCCTCCCTAATTTATTATAAAGTATCAATTATTCTTTTTAATCTGTTAGTATCTGCTTTACTTAAATTTGATTTAGATCTTTTGTTTCTGTTAAAAGCAGCGTTCTTGCCTCCAGTGTTATGTCTGTGTCCTGGATGACCTGTTGTAATACTACCACTTTGTCTTACGTTTAAAACTTTTTTAGTACCTTTATGAGTCTTTTGTGTTTTCTTTGCCATAAATAATCCTCCTATTTTTTTATTGGGCTAAGCATAGCCATCATGTTTCTTCCTTCTAAAGTAGGTGCACCATCTAGTGTACTTACTTCCTTTAATTCATCTGCAAATCTTAATAATACTTCTTTACCCTTATCGGTAAACTGCATTTCACGTCCTCTAAAACGGATTGATAACTTGATTTTATGACCCTTTTCTAAGTATTTTCTTGCGTTATTTAACTTAGTGTTAAAGTCATGAACATCAATGTTTGGTGAAAGACGATATTCTTTTGTCTCGGCGTTGTTTTCCTTTTGTCTTTTTTGAGATTCTTTTAATTTCTTTTTCTTTTCATATTTAAATTTGTTATAATCCATTAACTTACATACTGGATTATCACCTTTATCATTAATTAAAACGAGGTCAAAACCTGCATAAGACGCAAGCGTAAGCGCCTCATCCCTAGACTTAATACCTAACTGTTCACCATTTGGACCAATTACAAGCATTTGTTTTACTCTTATTTGTTCGTTAATTGGCATATCTTTTTCTTTTGCTATATTAAAGCACCTCCATTAAAAAAAGTGAATACAAGATTAGTATTCACCTTAAAAAACGCATATTTATATGTTATTCATAAGTTGGCGTTTAACCCATTGCTATTTGCAATCAGGTGAGATAAATACAATCTTCTTTCCTTTATATCAAAATTACTTTCTTAGTATACAATAAATTTTATGATTTGTAAAGCTTTTTATTACTTTAAGCTTATTTTATAAACTTTTTTGAAATCCTTTATTTTCTCCATCAATATATGAAACCTTCCAATAAGCTTGTTCTTGTGCTTCTTTACCATATAAATCATTTATTTTACCATCTAATTCTAATTTATTAATACCAGTTTTAACTTCATGTTTAATAAATGTATTTGTTTTATTTGTTATATAATTTTCTTTTTTTATATATTTATAACTAGTTTTATTTCCTCCAAATGTTATTATTTTTTTACCTTTAAAATAACCAATTACATTATTGGTTGGATCTAACATAAGTGTAATATTTTTACCTGGTATATCAACTGCACAAACAGCATGGTTGCCATATTTTTTATCATCATATTCACCACTAACTTCTTCATTATGCTTATTTAATAATGTTCTTCTTTTAATCGGAAGATAATATGCATGATTAAAAATGTTATCAACATCAGCATAAACTATAATCCTTGTTGCATTATATTTTGGATTTATATAATTTAGTTTTGCAACCATATCATCTACAAAGTGTCTACAGCAACCTTTGTTTTCTTTATATAAGTAAAGTCTTTCAAACCCTAATATTACGTGTCTCGTTATATAATAACCATCAATATGTTTCCATAAATCATCAAATAATTTTATAAATAACTCAAGATCTGATAAATTGAGTTTCTTTATTTCATCACAATATTGTGAAATATATTTATTATATTCATTTATTTGCTTTGAATATTTAGTTGCGTTATCGTTTACCTTTCGTTTAAATATATTATGTTCTTCTACAGATGGCAGCTTATTAACCATGTAATATAAAGATGGAACAAGCGTTGCACCAAATCCAGAAACAATGGCAAATCCAAATATCTTTACCATTTTTTGAATTTCTTCATACGTCATTTAAAAATTCCCCCTTTTTAATTAGCCGTTATAATAACAAAAAAATGCAATTATGTCAAATTGCACTTTATATAGGATTGTGTAAAATAGTTTGGGGAAAGAGTATGAAAAAAGGAAGACCTCTGTTAAAATGTAGTTGTACAAAACATTAGAAAGGAGTCTTCCATATGAACATTGTACCACAAAATTATAATAATTTGTTAAAA
>DVMT01000018.1 GCA_018714855.1 Candidatus Aphodocola excrementigallinarum | reverse complement strand
ATACTTTAGCATTTCAGCAAGTGCAACGAATGATTTTCCTGCACCGGTTGGAAGAACTGCAGAAACAAACTGTTTTTCTTCAAAAGCTTTATTAATGTTTTTATATGCTAAAGCTTGATAACTTCTAAGTTTTAAAGAATTAGTGTTATTTAACTTATAATAGCCTAAGAAATCATCTAATTCTTCTGCCGTAAACATATCATTTACATCTATTTCATAAGGTTCTTTTTGCTTAATTATTATCGTTAAAAGTATTTTAGCTATATCTTTTTCTTTAAAATTATTATCCTTTAATATGTAATACATGCTAGTAACATTATTTTCTATTAATTTATTTACTAAATCATTTCTTTGCTTTACTCCAAAGTTAACAACTCCTATAGAAGCCCAATCAAACATATCTATTATTGCATTCGCAAAGTAAGTGTCTTTGTCTACATTTATATGGTTTATGCCTTTAAAGTTGCCTAAATAATACTTTAATGCTTTTTCTGGATTATTTATTATATAAGTTAAGTCATTTGTTTGCAAATTGTTAACAAAATCAAATAATTCTTTTTCACTTGCTTTAAAATCTAAACTAACAGATTCACTTACCTTCATATTACTTGTACTTAATCTTGAAAATACCAAAGGTTCTACCCCATACGTTTGGTTAATCAAATAGTTATAAACATCATTATATGCTGGGGTTATTATTAGTAATTACCTTTAAATTGTTAACAGCATTTAACGTTCTTAATTTTGATTTTGATAAATAAAATGATTTTTTATACATGTTAATAGCATCTTGATAGCTAACACTTCCATTTGTTAATTCATACATTTTATCAACTGTATAATCTGTATCTTTATTTATCTCATAACTGTCATAATCAAAACTTTTAATATTATTATTAGTTAAAACGCTTCTTAATACTTCATTTTTTAAAGGTGTACTATCATAATTACTAGAAAGTTGTTGAATTAATGAGAAAACATCAACAAATTCTTTACTTATTTCTACAATTTCATTTTTATTTATACTACCATAATGAGTTAATTCTAGCGATGAAAAAGCGTTACCTAGCGTTTGGATTAAAAATCTATTAGAAACGTTTGGAATTATGTTTTTATTTATAATATCTAATTTTGCAACTAATTTGTCTTTTTCTAAGTTTTGAGCATCCGTTAAAGCCATATAATTAATACTATTTGTTTCACTAAAGTTATAATTAATACCTTTTTCAAAATCATCATAAAAATCACTTTGACTAACTTTTTTAATACTATTTATTAAATTATCTAATTCTTGTTTAGACTTTACGTTATCTATTGAATTTAAATATGATATAGCTTCATTAGATAATTCGCCATTATTTATAAACTCATTAATTTTATCTTGAATCTGATTCATCATATATAAACCAGCATTTACTACCTTTTGCCCAAACTCTTTTTTAGGTACCTTTACTAAAACATACTTATCTTTATAATATTCTCTACCATATAATAATGAAACATTTGCATTAGACGAAAGAGAAATGCAATTAGTATCTGTTCTATGATGCACTTTTATATGATCAAATATCTCCTCTAGTGATAAAGTAGCATCTTCCTTATATTTAGGAGTTTTATCATATCTAGATCTATCAGTTCTTATTGTTAATATATTACCATTTTCACCTACGGTTATATAATTGTCTATATCAAAGTTATCAGCATTATTTAAAGCACGAAAAAAATAATAATTATCTTCATCACTTATAATATTAAAATTTTCTATATTAAAAATATCATCTAACATATTTAACCTCCAAAAAAGATAACTATTATTTATAACATCATTATATCACAAATTTATTTCAATTTAAAAAAACGACCATAACTAGTCGTTTTCTTGTAATTCTTTTTTCTTTTTATAAATCTTTCTTATAGCATAAGCTTTAGAATCTTTTGGATTTCTTTCTAATCCAAATTGTAAAGATGCATTCAATATCATCTGGCGTAAAGCATATTCCAAAGAGCCAATATAAATGTTATTTTTTCTTTTAATCTTTTCTAATAGGTGTTTATAATCACTTACATATTCCTCAGGTATATTTGAATAATCACCATTTGTTTTTGAAATACTTCTAAAAGCTTTTAGACCTTCATCTATTTTTTTACGGCCACCGAGATTATTCCATTTCTCAAGAATTTTACCTAAATAATAACGTTCAGCTGCTGAAGTATATCCTTTAGATGCAACAACTTCATATGCTTGGTCAATTAATGAAGCAGAATCATCTTTTTCTTTACCATAGTAACTAAGCAATAAGCTTTCATTATTCATATCTTTAAAATTATATTTAACTCTTATTTCATCTAAACTTGCATTAATAACATCTAATAGAGTTTTATCATCGTAAACTTGCCCAATAGAGCTTATGTTTCTTACAAAATTATTAAATGCAGATTTGATTTCTTTACTTAATTTATAATCATTAACAGCTTTAACATATTCATCTTTAAATTCATTTAGGCCAATTTCACCTGCTAAAGCAATTTTTAAGTTATTATCAAATCTTTTTTCTTCATCTTTTTTTAAAGAGTTTAAATATTCATCTGTCGTTAAGAACTTAACAAATCCATCATAAGATAAACTATCTTTAGTACTTTTTATATAAGAATAAATCGTATCACTTATGAACTTATTATAAGATCCGCCTTCATCAAGACTTATTGCAACACCATCTACAACAGGCATAAATGGGTGATTAGAAAAATAAATATTTTTATTATTTTTTAACCAATTAACAAGTATGTCTAGTTTTTCTATTTCATCGATTCTTATGGTCAACATGTCATTTGCTTCATAAGGTCTTGTTTTATAAAAACATCTAATGTCGTTTTCCGATAAAAACGCACCTAAATCAGACATAACATCAACTATTTTATCTTCTTTTATTGTCATATAAAGTTTTACTATTGGTCCGTCATTTTGTTTTCTTAATTGATTACCATATACATTCGCATAAATAAATCCACTCATAGAATTAGAAATTGTTGCTTTTACCATAATAATAATTTGATCTATAGTAACACTAAATTCTCTTCCTTTACTATTAGGTTTATTTATTTTATTACTTAGTTGTTTAACCATTAAAATACTATCTCTAACTTTTTTATTTTCTTTCAAAAACTTAATTAAAGTTTTAAAATAGTTTAATTTCCCCTGGTCATAAAAAGGAAGTTTTTCATAATTAAATTCATCTTTATTAGAGTCGATTATAGATTGAATTTTATTTAAATATTCCATTAAAGTCTCATCAGATAAACATGCATTGTTAAATTCTTTATTATCACCAAAATATTGTGATACAAAATCATTAAATGATATAGTATGCCCCGATAAAACGCTTCTTGCTATGTAATTTATTGCATTATTATAGCATAACAAACAATCTTCAACTTTATAATAATCATCGATATTATTACTAAGTATTGGTGCATCAGGTTTTAAATCCCAATCCTCATACATATAATTATTTTTTTGTTCTAAAGTTAAATCATTATATAATTTACAACTTCTTGCTAACTTATTAACATCTCTATCATAATTTATAAGACTATTATATACATCTTTAGAATCTTTTATTGTTTTACCTTCAAAACTTTTTAAAAAATCACCAATATTTTCTTTAATATTTTCCATATCAAAACACCCCTTTTTGTTTAAATGCTGTATATAATAGCAAAAAAGAGTGGTTTTGTCAAATCGTTCTTTATACTAGATTGTGTAAAATAGTTTGGGGAAAGAGTATGAAAAAAGGAAGACCTCTGTTAAAATGTAGTTGTACAAAACATTAGAAAGGAGTCTTCCATATGAACATTGTACCACAAAATTATAATAATTTGTTAAAA
>DVMT01000017.1 GCA_018714855.1 Candidatus Aphodocola excrementigallinarum | reverse complement strand
TTAAAAAAAGATAGAAAATCATTTTTAATCGGAAGTATTGCACCTGACATAGCAAAGCAAGTTGGATTAAATAAAAAGGCATCTCATTTTCAAGAAACTAATGAATCATTACCTGATTTAGATAAATTCTTATCTTTATATAAAAATGATTTAAACGATGATTTTGTTTTGGGATACTATGTTCATTTATGTACGGATTATTTATGGTTTAAATATTTTGAGCCAGATTTTTATCAAAATGGTGTTATATATAAATTGGATGGAACAAAAGAAGTAGTAGAAAAGAGTAAAAAAAGGGATTATTTTTATAATGACTACACTAACTTAAACATAAAATTAATTGATGAGTATAATCTTGATCTAAGTATTTTTTATGAAGAAATACCAAAGTTTAAAAACATTATTAAAGAAATACCAATGGATAAAATAAAAGTAATTGTAGACCAAGCTGGAATAATAATAGAAAATTCAAAAGAAAATAAACCTTATTTATTTGATATGAAAATAATAAATAAGTTTATTAATACGTCAACTGAGTATATACTATCAAACTTAAAAGATATAGGAGTGATTTAGATGAAAGTATTATTAGTAAATGGAAGTCCACATAAAGATGGAGCGACCAACTTAGCACTAGAAGAAGTTTCTAAAACACTAAATAAAAATGGTATTGAAACAGAAATATTCTGGATAGGAAACAAACCAATTTCAGGATGCATTGGATGTGGTGCTTGTTTTAAAACAAAAAGATGTTTTATGAATGATAAGGTTAATGAATTTGTAGAAAAAGCCGAGAAAGCTGATGGATTTATTTTTGGTTCAGCCGTTCATTATGCCGGGCCAACTGGCTTTATAAAATCATTTATGGATAGATGTTTTTATGGAAAGAGCTATGCCTTTGAGTATAAACCAGCAGCGTGCGTTGTAAGTTGCAGGCGTGGTGGTGCATCAACAACGTTTGATGATCTAAATAAATATTTTACGATTACTAACATGATTGTTGTTGGAAGCCAGTATTGGAATCAGATACATGGAAACACTAAAGAAGAAGCATTAAAAGATGAAGAAGGATTACAAACAATGAGGACTCTTGCAAACAACATGGCATGGATATTAAAATCCATTGAATCTGGACAAAAAAACGGAATAGAAAAACCTGTAAAAGAAAAAAGAATTTCAACTAACTTTATAAGATAAATAAAAATGGCTCTATTTTAAAGAGTCATTTTTTTCTTTAATAATTTTATAATTGTTTAATAGTCTTTCATCATTAGGTTCCATGTCGACGGCTTTTGATGAATATTTTAATGCTTCTTTATATTCGCCTAAATTAAAGTGTGCAATTGAAAGTAAATCATAAACCGTATAATTCCAGCTAAATGGTTCGTTTATGTATGATTTTTCATGTTTCGTTATTTTTAAAGCTTCTAAGCAGTATTTTTTAACACCTTCCCAGTTATTTAACTCATATTCTAACAAAGCTCTTTCCATGTAAGGATCTCTTAGGTATGGAGCTTCATTTATTGCTTTATCAAGCCACATTCTAGCTTCGTCATATCTTTTTAAGTATTTATAACATCTTGCAATAAACCTCATTGATGCGCATCTTTCATCCTTCCAAGTTGCACTTTTTAAGTTAAGATGTTTTATTAACGTGTCAATAGCTTCGTTATATTTACCATAAAACATGTATTCTCTTCCTAAATAATGCATGTTTCTATCGTCCTCAGGACTTTCTTTTACTGATAATTCTAAAAGAGGTAAGTAACTACTTCTTGATTTATTATCATCTGGCCAGTGATCTACAGTAAATTCATCAGTTGTTGCCCAAACTTCATTATCACCAGTAAACTCTAGTACCTCATGAACTGGGTGTACCCAGCGAAATCCATGCCTTGCGTGTATTTTTTCAATGTAGAAATTAACCACTGGATTACCATTTTCATCATGAGACCAGTTATAATTATATCTTACGTGATTAACACCATTTTTCCAAACGTTTTCTAGTTTTTGTCTCCAGCCCTTACTTATTACTTCATCTATGTCAATGCAAACGCATATATCATAATCTTCCGGTACGAGGTTTAAAGATTCATTTCTTGCAACATCAAACCTCCACGGATCAATTTTTTTAATCGTTACTTTTGCACCTAGTTTCCTTAATTTTTCAGCGGTATTATCCGTTGATCCAGTATCTAAAACGAAAACTCCATCAGCTTCTTTAACCGATTCGTACCATCTTTTAACAAACTTCTCTTCATTTTTACAAATAGCATAAACCGCTACTTTATATTTTCCCATAAATAAATCTCCTTATATAAGTTTTTATATACCGATAAATAAAAAGGTAAGCAAAAGAAGCTTACCAATTTTAATTTTATGGTCCGGTAGGTCCAGTTGGTCCAGTTGGTCCCGTAGGTCCGGTAGGTCCAGTAGCTCCTGTTGCACCCGTAGCTCCGGTAGCACCAGTAGGTCCTGTTGCGCCAGTTGCACCCGTAGGTCCGGTAGGTCCCGTTGCGCCAGTTGCACCAGCTGTTCCAGTTGCCCCTGTAGGTCCTGTTGCACCAGTTACACCCGTAGGTCCCGTAGGTCCCGTTGCACCAGTTGCACCAGCCGTTCCTGTAGTACCTGTAGCTCCAGTAGCACCCGTTGCACCAGTTGCACCCATTGCTCCGGTAGCGCCAGTTGGCCCAGTTACTCCAGCTGGTATTGATAAATTCAAGAAAAAGTTTGGTGTTGTACCAGTTATACTAGCTGTTGCCTGACTTCCTGGTGTTCCGGTTGTAACAGTTCCTATTGTTATTGTAGGCGATGCACCAGTAGGTCCTGTTGCACCAGTTGCTCCAGTAGGACCTGTAGCTCCTGTTGCACCCGTTGCCCCGGTACCAGCTGGTCCAGTTGCTCCAGTAGGTCCAGTTGCTCCTGTAGGTCCAGTAGCACCGCTAGGTCCGGTAGGCCCGGTTGCACCAGTCGCACCAGTTGGCCCAGTTGCTCCAGCAGGAATAGTAAAGTTTAATACGGCAGCTCCACTTGTTCCGCTATTGGTAACTGATGCCGCAGTTCCTGGATCACCTGTTGTTGTAAGTCCAACAACGACTGTTGCGGGTCCGGTAGGTCCGGTTGGCCCGGTAGGACCTTGTATGAATCTTGGACAGCAACAATTTTTTTCTCTTTTCATTTGTTCAACTGCTTCTCTTACGATGTTGCTACCCTCAAAACAATTTCTATTCATAGGGTTATCGTTCATACAAAAAACTCCTTTCAAAATATAATATGTTAAAAATTAATTAAAGAGACATTATGTTTGTTGCATATTAAATTAAAATATGCTATTATCTACTTGTTTAGTTCCTATATAAGGAGGATTCTTATGAAAGAAGTTATTATAGATGCATTAATAGACACATTAAAAATAGTCCCTTTTTTATTTGTTGCCTTTTTAATAATGGAATTTATTGAACATAAGTTTAATAAAAAAGGAAAAGAAAAAATAAAAAAAGCTGGAAAACTTGGTCCTTTATTTGGAAGCCTTTTAGGAGCGGTTCCACAATGCGGATTTTCAGCGATGGCAACCAATTTATACGCAACGAGAATAATAACCGTTGGAACGTTAATCGCAATTTATTTATCAACTTCTGATGAAATGCTTCCAATATTAATCTCAGAAGGTGCCAATGCTAGTGTTATCTTTAAGTTTTTAATAATAAAAATATTAATTGGTATGTTATGCGGCTTTGTAATTGACTTTATTTTAAGGAAAAAACATAAAAACGATAATTATGAAATAGAAGATTTTTGTGAAAAAGAGCATTGTCACTGTTCACATGGCATAATTACATCTTCTTTAAAGCACACCATTAACATAACAATATTTATTTTAATAGTTAATTTAATTTTAAACGCTGGTATGCATTATTTTGGTGAAGAAAAAATAAGTGAGATATTCTTAAAAGATAGTTTGTTTGCGCCTTTCATATCAAGCCTTATCGGGCTTATCCCAAACTGCGGTGCAAGTGTTATTTTAACCGAGTTATACTTAGGAGGTGCCATATCTTTTGCATCTTGCTTGGCAGGCTTATTAACCGGAAGTGGTGTTGCCTTAGCACTTTTATTTAAGGTAAACGAAAACAAAAAAGAAAACGTAAAAATAGTAGTTACCTTATATTTAATAGGTGCTTTATCAGGCGTTATTGCAGAAGTTATTACAAGATTGGTATAAAGACTTTTTATTTATTTAAAAAGTCTTTTTTGGTATAATAAAAAAGGAGATGATAATATGAAAAAACCTTTAGTATTATGTATTTTAGATGGTTGTGGAATAAGAAAAGAGAAAGATGGTAACGCTTTTAAAAATGCCAATAAACCTACCTTTGATTATTTATGGAATAATTTTCCGCATTCTCTTTTAGAAGCAAGTGGACAAAAAGTTGGTTTACCAGCGGGTCAAATGGGGAACAGTGAAGTAGGTCACATGAACATAGGAGCAGGTAGAATCGTTTATCAACCGCTTGAGCTAATTAATAAAGCAATTGAAGATAAAACTTTTTTTGAAAATGAAAAAATATTAAACGTTTTAAATCATGTTAAGAAAAACAATTCCTCTCTTCATGTAATGGGACTTTTATCAGACGGTGGCGTACACTCACACATCAATCATTTAATGAACTTAATAGACATGATAAAAGAAAATGATGTAAAAAACGTATGTTATCATTTATTTTTAGACGGAAGAGACGTTGATCCAAAAAGTAGTTATACATATATAAAAATGTTAGAAGATAAAATAGGACAAACAGGTTTTGGTAAAATAGTTACAATATCAGGAAGATATTATGCAATGGATAGAGATAATAACTATGATAGATTAAAAAAAGCGTATGACGCAATCGTTTATAATGATGCACCAAAGTTTAATAGTCCAAAAGAAGTTATAGATAAAAGCTATGAAAATGATATTACCGATGAATTTGTCGTACCAGCTTTAGTAAATGAAGGAAGGTTAAATGATAATGATGGTGTTATAACTTTTAACTTTAGACCAGATAGACTAAGAGAGATGTTTACGGCAATAACAAATCCAAAAGAAAGTCCGCTAGATGACGTAAAAGTATTTAAAAACCTAAGCGTGCTTACGATGATGCCAGTTGTAAATACCGTTACTTGTCCTCATGCTTTTGATCATCAAGTTCTTTCAAATACCTTGGGTAAGTATTTATCTGAAAACAAGCTTAATCAGTTAAGAATTGCAGAAACCGAAAAATACGCTCACGTAACTTACTTTTTTGACGGTGGAGTAGAAGAGAATTTTAACGGTATGAAAAAGATTTTAATACCATCTCCTAAGGTAGCAACGTATGATATGAAGCCAGAGATGAGTGCAAAAGAAGTTACTGACGCATTACTTAATGAGCTTGATAAAGACTATTTTGACGTTGTAATACTTAATTATGCTAATGGTGACATGGTTGGGCATACTGGTAATTATGAGGCTGCAAAAAGTGCCGTTGAATTTTTAGATACGCGTCTAAAAATGTTATATGATAAGGTAAGTGAAAAAAACGGAACTTTAATTATTACGGCGGATCATGGTAATTGTGATATTATGTGGGATGAAAAACACGTTCCAGTAACGTCACACACAACGAGCAAAGTGCCTTTCATAATAACTAAAAAGGGCATATCACTAAATGATGGAAAATTAGCGGATATAGCGCCTACCATGCTAGAATTACTAGAATTTAAAAAACCAGATGAGATGACTGGAGAAAGTTTAATAAAACACTAATTTGACAATCTGTTAAACGACTGATATACTATGTTTTGTTAAGAAGGGATTAATATGACTAAAAATAAGAATAAAAAAAGTGTTAGTACTAAAAAAACAAATAATAAAAAGGATGTTAAGATTACATCTAAAAACAAGGAAACTAAGAAAAATAGCAAGTTAAAAATAATAATTCCATTAGTTGCTGTTTTAATAATTTTAGTAGTGGTTTTATTAATTGTTTTAACAAGTGGTAAAAAAACTATTTCGTGCACGAAAAATACTAATGAAAACGGTGTTAAAACAAGTGATAAAATAACAATTAACATGAAAAAAGAAAATATTAATAACATAGTTGTTAATAAAACATTATCAATTGATAAAGAGGGTGATGACGTTAATTACTTAAGTGCGGTAAAAGATGCGTTAGAAGATGCATATAAAAACATTGGCATTGATTACACTATAAAACAAAATGATGATGAACTTGTAATTGATCTTACGTATGATGAGGAAAAAGAATATATTTTAGATAACATTTTCATCAATCTTGAAGATGATGGATTAAGCGTAAACGTAATTTCTGAAGACAGAGAAAACAACTATGCAACCATTGATTTATCTAAAGAATATAGTGATAAAAATATTATAAAAATATTAGAAAAAGCTGATTATTCTTGTAAAAACTAAAAAAAACGCAAAAAATGTCGAAAAATTTAAAAAAACACTTGATTTATTTTGAATTATATAGTATCTTTTATATCGGAAGTACACATTACTTCCCTTATTGCAAAGGACATAGTCTACCCACCGTGTCCTTTTTTTGTTACTAAAATTATGATATAATATATTTATATTGGAGGGTAATGTTAATGAAAAAAATAATTAATTTTTTAATAACGGTTGTAATAGCATTTTTAATTTTTATATTATGTATTAGTTTTACTATAAATGATGTTGTTATAAACACTTTATCAAAAGAAGTTGTTTCAAATGAAATATCAGATGTTGTTATAAGTCAAATAGAAAATGAATATGATAACATTGATTATGAATCATTAGATAAGATAAAAGAAAATATAAATAATAGTAGTAAGATAAATGAATTAACCGAAAAGTATTTTAATAACATAGTAGATTCCATAGTAAATGATACTGAGGTAAAGATTCCAGAAACAAAGGATGATGTATTAGCATTAATTAATGAAAACGAGGACATTTTAAAAGAAAATAACATAGAATTAACGGATGAAGAAAAAGAAAAAATAGCATCTGAATTAACTGAAGACGGAAGGTTATCGAAGGTATATCAAAACGTTACCGAAAGTGTAAAAGAAGAACTTTCTGGTGATAGCGTTAACTTAATAAAAACTTATAATAATATTACCAAACCAGCCTTTAGATGTATTATTATAATAATGATAGTAATATTAACGTTTATTCTTGCATTAATTAAAAAGACTTATTATAGATGGACTTACAACTTATCTGTTTCAAGTTTTATATCAGGCGTTTTACTTTCCTTTGTATTTCCATTTGTACTTGATTCAATAGAAATGGATTTAACTAATAAGCTACTTGGAACAGCATCTAGCATAAACATTAACATGATAATTAACGCTGGATACATATGTCTTTGTGTTTGTGCTTTGTTTGCAATCATTTACATAGTAGGAAACAAGATTGCCAGATATAATGATAAAAAATATGACTAAGAAGACCAGAATTGGTCTTTTTTTGTTGACTTAGTATTTTTATTGTGATATTTTGTTTGTAGAAACAAAAAAAGGAGCGTGATTATAATGATGATAAGAAGTTTTAACAATTTTATATTTAGCAAGATTAATCACGCGTATTTTATACATTAGTAATATTCGTGTTTGTTTAGTCTTGCTATAAAAAATAGCAAGATTTTTTATTTATAATATTAAATCCTTGCTTAACAATTACAAGGAGGAATAATATATGACTATAAGAACACCTAATGATGTGCTTTCATTTATGGATACGATAGAATATGGATGGGTTGATAATAAAAATAACATTCATTATGAAATGGAAGGCTTTAGAAAAGATTATAGAACAATGTCTATTAAAAAAACGTTAGACTATCACGTAGGAACATGCATAGAGCAGTCAATTTTAATTAAATATTTACTTGATGAGATAGGAATTCCAAACGAAGTTTATTGCTGCAGAATCTATGAAGATGAAAACTTTAATGATTTAAATGCAAAAGAACGAATGCACTGTTTTGTATTATTTTATCAAGATGGTAAGGTGCACCAGTTAGAGCATCCTGATCCACAAAGAAGAGGAATTCATGATTTTGAATCTAAAGAAGATGCGATAGCTTTTCTAGTTAAACATTATGAAAAAATGACGACTTATGATTATAAAGAAAAAGGTGTATTAGTAAAGTATGAGGATGTTAAAAGAACAGTAACTAAATTTGATTCTGTAAAAGAAGGATTAACCTATAAAGAATTTAATTTATATATTAATAATCTTGATGTTTATAAAAAAATAGTAAAAAAAGAAGGTGATAATTTATGAAAGAAATTCAAAAAAAGAAAAATCTAAAAGAACTTAAAAACATATACCATTTAGTTAAGCAAGATAAATGGAAACTACTTGCAGCTTTTATGTGTATTTTAATAAGCTCAATATTTAGTATATCAAATGGTTACTTGCAAGGTGAGATAACGGAATCCATCATTGCTTTAAATATTAAAGCAGCACTTTTGTTCTTAGGAATTTACTTTATTTTGTGCGTAGTATTTAATAATTTTATAAGTAATATAGGTGTTATGATTGCAAGTAAAATAGAATCTAATTTATCTAGAAAGCTAAGCATTATGGTATATAAAAAGACACTTGATTTACCATCTTACGCATTTGAGGAAAAAACAAGTGGTGAACTTATCAACAGGATAACTTCTGATACAGAAACACTTTCTAATACTTTTAATAGCATTATTCAAATACTTATAAATGCGTTTGGCTGCCTTATTATTTTGATTTATATCTTTTTTAACTCTTGGATAGTTGGTGTAGAAATACTTGTTTTTCTTGTTTTAATTTTTGCAATAACCAAGTTTTTTAATCCTAAAATTAAAAGAATAAATAAAGAGTTAAAGGCAAAAAAAGATGAGTATACCGCACTTTCAACCGAATCTATAAGGGGTATTAGAGAAATTAAAACACTTGGTATTAAAAAGAATTTGATTAATGAAGTTAGTAATCTAAGAAAGCTTATTTTTAATAAAGATATTGAAGATATCAACGTTCATAGAACCTATTCAATTATCATGCACCTTGTAAGAACGCTACTTGAGGTTATTGTTTTTGCAACTTGTTTAATAGAAATATATTTTGGAAGATCATCAATCGGATTTTTCATGGCAATGACTTGGTATGTTTATAAATATACTTGGCTTGTTGATAACTTAACTAGTATGAATAGAATGTACCAAAGATTATTTGTATCTTTAAGAAGAATAAATGAAGTAATAGATAATACTTTATATGATGATGAGAAATTTGGAAAAGTAGATATAAAAAATCCAAATGGCGTTATAACATTTGATGATGTAACGTTTAATTATCCTAACGAAAAACAAACTTTGAATAACTTTAGTGTTAAATTTAATACAAATAAAAAAATTGCTGTAGTAGGTAAATCAGGTCAAGGTAAATCAACTTTATTTAACTTAATAACAAGAATATTTGATTGTAATACCGGTAATATTTATCTGGATAATATTAATATAAAAGATTTAACAGAAGTATCTTTAAGAAAAAATATTTCAGTAATAAGACAAGAGCCATTTTTGTTTAACAGAACCATAATAGAAAACTTTAAGGTGGTAAAACCAAACATAACGTTAAAAGAGGTAAAAAAATATTGTAAAATGGCCTATCTAGATGATTATATAGAATCATTGCCAGAAAAATATGATACAAAGTTAGGCGAAGGTGGCGTTAATTTATCCGGTGGTCAAAAACAAAGATTATCAATTGCAAGAGCACTTGCTAAAGAAAGTAAGGTAATACTTTTTGATGAAGCAACAAGCGCACTTGATAATGAGTCTCAAAGTTATATTAAAAAGGTGATTGATGATTTAGTAAAAGATCATACCGTTATAATAATTGCCCATAGATTATCAACGATTGTTGATGCTGATAAAATATACGTTGTTGATAAAGGAAAAATCGTTGATTCTGGTACCCATAAAGAACTTTTAAAGAAAAGCAAGGTTTATAAGAAGTTGTATGAAAACGAAGATAAAAATTAAAAACATCTTCGTTTTTTGGTATATATTTTTAATTTTTATCACATATTAAAAAGGATGTAAAAAAATAAAAAAAATAGCACTTTCACTTGACAAGTGCTAATAATAGTGGTATAACATTAATAGAAAGGAAGATGAGATATATGAGTTTATTACCAAGAAATTATTTCGGTGACTTTTTTGATGACTTCATGCCAGCAAACAGGGATGATAATATGAAATGCGATATTTACGAAAAAGATGGTGATTATCATATTGAAATGGATGTTCCTGGATTTAACAAAGATGAAATAAAAATCGAAGCTAAGAAAGATTATTTAACTATTACAGCTGAAAAATCAAATGAGAAAGATGATGAAGATAAGGATAAGAATTATATTCATCGTGAAAGAACTTATGGTAAATATCAAAGATCTTTCTACTTACATGATTTAGATTCTGAAAAAGTTAATGCAGAATTTAATAATGGAGTATTAAAAATTACCGTTCCTAAAAAAGACGAAGAAGAAAACAAAAAATACATCGAAATAAAATAATTAGTAAAGATTAAAGGCAGGCTTAAAGCTTGTCTTTTTTATTTATCTTGTTAAATCCATTTTATTATGATACAATATGCATTGTTGTAGTATTTAGTAGTAAATAATAAATAAAAGGGTGATTTTGGTGAATAAACAACAAAAAGAAATTTTAAGAAAAGAAAAATTAAAAAAAGAGTTAGAGTATTTAAAAAAGCAAAGAGATGACGATATAAAAACTGGTAATACCGTGTATGAGGCTAAAGAAGATACTTTAAAACAAAATAAAAAATATCATTGGCCTTTATTTTATGGCCTAAAAGCTCAAAGAAATTTTTCAGGTTATAAGCTTCATGTTTTAAACAAGCTTCCAAAGTATTACTATACCGAAAATAACGATAAGAAAAAAGTATTTGATAGACCAGTTATTTTTACACCTAACCATGTAAGAAAAAAGGATATTGAAATGCTTTTAGAAGCGATTAAAAAACATGTTATTTTGCTTTCTGGTGATTTTGAAAATCTTCATGATACATTTAGTGGATCATTACTTGAAAAAAACGGAATTATATACTTTGACATGGATGATCCTTATAACAACGACGATCTTAAAAGAGATAAGAAATATTTAGAAGAATTAGAAGAATATATAAAAATAACAAATGATCCAATATTAATAGAAGAATATGAAAATGAATTAAAAAAGTATAATAAAAAAATAGAAAACATAATAAATGATAGAAAAAACGTAAAAGAAGTTGAAAGACAAGTTTTAAATACCGGTAATGATGTAATGAAATTTTTTGAGGCATCATGGGATTTATTTCCTAATTTATTAGTGTGCAATGGTTATTATTCTTTAGTTCAAACAGCTGTAGATACTAATGCTTTGGTTATACCAGTAATATATGAGCAACCGGTTGATTTTGATATGAATGATAAAAATATATACATTAAATTTGGAAAACCAATAGATTATTTAGAAAAATATGGTATAGATGATAACGTTAAAACGAAAATAAAATTGTCACACGAAGACAAAAAAGAAGGCATACAAGAATTAAGAGATCAATTAGCGACCTTATTATATGAAATACTGGAGGAACACTGCGCTGTAAGAAGAAAAGATATACCAAAAGATTATTGGGAAAAGTATAAAAAACATGTTTTATCAGAATGGTATTTTAATGAAGAAGATATCAAAAAAAAGCACTTTGTTGATAAAACAATAGTAGAGCAAAAAGATGCTTTTGAACATTTAAATCATTTGCATCTTAACAAAAATAATGCATTTTTATTAAATAAAAGAAACCATCAATAAATTTATGATGGTTTTTATTTGATATGTTTTATTAATCATGTTATACTTTAAGTGTAAAATAAGGAGGTTCATTTATGAATAATTTATATTTTCCAATATGTGCAGTTTTAATAAACATATTAATTTTTGTTGTTTTCTTCTCTAAAAAAAGAATAAAAAGCGATGAGACTAAAGCATATTCACTATTAATTACAATAGCGCTTTTAGAATCTTCTTTAGCATGTATTTTGGTTATTTTAATGAATTTATTTGGTATTCCAAATTACATATATAACATTCATAGAATCGATTATATATTGATACTATTATGGGTATGGGCTTTATTTAATTATGTTTTAATAGTATCTTTAAATAATAATAAAAAACTAAGAACGACAATTCAAAGAATATCGATGGTTATAAACATAATAATATCAGTCAGTTTCTTTTTCCTAAAAGTAAACGTAATTAATGAAGATGGTGTAATAGATACTAATGGACAGGCTATGAACGTTCTTATAATAGCACTTGGTATTTATGTTATTTTAATTTTATTACTAGTGTTTAGATCTTTAATAAGAAACATTAAAAGTTCTAATAACAAAAAGTTTATACCATTATTTTTCTTAGCAATATTAGGTGTTGTAGCACTTGTTATAAGAAGGATTGCACCAGAGGTATTAATGATATCTTTGATGGCTGCTTATGCTGATTTGATCATGATTTTTACCATTGAAAACCCGGACGTTAAAATGATTTATGAACTAAATAAAAACAAAAAGCTTTTGGAAAGTATGAGTGAGGAAAAATCAAACTTCTTATTTAGTATGTCACAAGATACTAAAAAACCAATTGAAAACATCCTTGAAGTTAAAAAGATGCTTGAAAATGAAAAAGATTTAAAAACGATAGACACAGGACTTAAAGTTATTGAAAATAACGCCAGGGGTTTAAAAAACATCATTAATAACGTTCTTGATATATCAAGTATTTCATCTAGTAAATTAGTTGTTTCTAACGAAACTTATAATATATATCCACTTCTTGATACCGCTTTAAATAATGTTAAAAGTAAACTTAATCCTAAAGTAAGTTTAAGAACTAACATAAGTAAAAACATACCAATGGAATTATATGGTGATTCTGTTAAGTTAAAGCAAGTGATAACTAGTATTTTATTTAACGCTGCAAAGTTTACTAAAGAAGGTTATATTGAATTAAGTGCAAACGAAATTGTTAAGTACGATGTTTGCAGGCTTATAATTGAAATAGAAGACTCTGGTAAGGGTATGAGCGTTGAAAAGTTAAACGAGCTTTTAAAAAGTAATAGTGATTTAGAGGATACGGATCTTTTAAAGCTAAATAACCTTGATGTTGATTTAAAACTTGCCTTTAAAATAATAAGAAAACTAGGAGGCTTTATCAACATAAAAAGTGAAGAAAATAAAGGCAGTACCTTTACTATAGTAATTGATCAGAAAATAAAACAAGAAAAAGATCCGTTTTATAGTAAGTACATATTTAACAAGAAAAAAGTAATTGCCGTAAGTGATAACTTACAAACATTAAAATCCTTAAATTCATTATCGAATAATTATGACATTGATTTTTTAACAACGATGCATGGTAATGATTTGGTTCAAAGAATAGAAGATGGCGAGGTATTTGATCTTATAATATTAGAAGATGAGGCAAGACCTGATTCTGCTTTAGCAATTCTAGGTAAATTGCAAGAGGCTAAAAAAGGATTTAACGTACCAACTATTGTTATGTTGAATAAAAATAAGGAGTCTATTAAAGAACATTATATAGAAGATGGTTTTAGCGATTACCTAAGAAAAGAAAACATGGAAGAAGAGTTTGATAGAATTATCAAAAAATATATTTAAATAAGGTGCAAAAAGCTGCCTTATTTTTAATTTATTATGTTATAATAACAATAGTATATATAGAATAGAGGGGTAAAATGACTGAGTTAGAAAGATTAGATGCATATTTTAGAACGGCTAATTATTTATCAGCTTGTCAGCTTTATTTGCTTGATAACCCGCTTTTAAAAAGGCCACTTAGAAAAGAAGATATTAAAAAGAAAATAGTAGGTCACTGGGGAACCGTACCTGGTCAAAACTTTGTGTATACTCATTTAAATAGGATAATTAAGAAATATGATTTAAACATGATTTATATATCTGGACCAGGCCACGGTGGAAACTTTATGATTGCAAATACGTACATTGAAGGAAGTTACACTGAAAAGTATCCAGAAGTAACAGAAGATGAAGCTGGCTTGAAAAAGTTATTTAAAAGATTTTCGTTTCCCGGTGGAGTGCCATCTCACGTTGCACCTGAAACTCCAGGATCTATTCATGAAGGTGGAGAACTTGGTTATTCTCTTGCTCATGCTTTTGGTGCTGCTTTTGATAATCCTGATTTAATCGTGGCATGCGTTGTTGGTGATGGTGAGGCTGAAACGGGTCCACTTGCAACAAGCTGGCACGGAACTAAGTTCTTAAACAGAAAAACAGATGGTGTTGTTTTACCTATTCTTCATTTAAATGGATACAAAATAAGTAATCCAACGATTTTTTCTAGAATGAGCAATGATGAGCTTTCTTGCTTCTTTTACGGATGCGGATATAAGCCTTATTTAGTAGAGGGTAGCAATCCAATTTCAATGCATAAGAAAATGGCTCTTACGATGGATAAGGTTGTAGCGGATATTAAAGCTATAAAAAACTTGGGCGATGATGAAAAAGTTTTATGGCCGATGATTATTTTAAGAACTCCAAAGGGCTGGACTGGACCTAAAGTGGTTGATGGTAAAGTAATAGAAGGATCATTTAGAGCACACCAAGTACCGGTTAGCATGGATAAACAAGAGCATATAAAAATACTTGAAGATTGGCTTAGAAGCTATCATCCAGAGGAGTTATTCGATGAAAACGGAACCATAATAGAAGAGGTAAGAAGTATGTGCCCTAAGGGAAGCAGAAGAATGGGCGCTAATCCAATTACCAACGGTGGCCTTTTAAGAAAAGAACTTATTATGCCTGATTTTGCTAATTATAAAGTGGATGTTCCTTATCCGGGAGCAGTTAAAAAGCAAGATATGCTTGTTTTAAGTAGTTTTATAAAAGATATTTTTACATTTAATGATCAAAATAAGAACTTTAGAATATTTGGACCAGACGAAACGATGTCAAACAGGTTATACGATGTTTTTGACGTAACAAACAGGGACTGGCAACTTGAAGTAAAAGAAAATGATGAGTATTTATCAAAAGACGGAAGGGTAATGGACTCTATGTTATCCGAGCACATGTGTGAAGGCATGCTAGAAGGGTACTTATTAACCGGTAGACACGGCTTTTTCGCAAGCTATGAGGCATTTATTAGAATCGTTGATTCCATGGCTGCACAGCACGCTAAATGGCTTAAAGTATGCAATGAAATACCTTGGCGAAAACCTATTTCTTCACTTAATTTCTTGCTTGCATCAAACGTATGGCAACAAGATCATAATGGTTTTACTCATCAAGATCCTGGTTTCTTAGATCATATTGCTAATAAAAAGGTTGATGTTGTAAGAATGTATTTACCTCCGGATGCTAACTGTCTTTTATCTTGTATGGATCACTGTTTAAGAAGTAAAAACTATGTTAACGTAATTATTGCATCAAAACACCCGTCATATCAGTGGCTTAACATGGATGATGCTAAAAGACATTGCAGAAATGGTATTGGTATATGGGAATTTGTTTCTAATGATCCAAATCCTGATATTATAATGGCTTGTGCAGGCGATACACCAACTCTTGAGACAATCGCTGCAACTAAGATTCTAAAAGAATATATACCAAGTTTAAAAGTACGATTTATAAACGTTGTTGACTTAATGAAGTTAGATTCAACTACAAATCACCCGCATGCTTTAAGGGATGAAGCTTATGACTATTTATTTACGCTTGATAAACCAATAATATTTGCGTTTCATGGATATCCTACTTTAATACATGAACTTACTTATTTTAGACATAATCATAATATACACGTTCATGGATATACTGAGGAAGGAACAATAACAACGGCATTTGATATGCGAGTTAAAAACAAGATAGATAGGTTTAATTTAGTTATTGATGCGGTTAAATCTTTAAATATTCCAAATAAAGATGAAATAATACAAATAATGGAACGTAAATTAGATGAACATGCTAAATACATAACCGAGTATGGTGAAGATTTAGAAGAAATTAGAAACTGGAGATTTTAGAAGACAAGAATAAACGTTCTTGCCTTTTTTGTCATAAATTTGTCAAAATATATTGTAACTTTATAATTATTTTAGTATACTTTAATTATAGGAGGAAAGTAATGAAAAAAGTTTTAATGTCTTTATTAGCGATTTCATTGGCATTTATTCTAACTGGATGTGGTAATGATACGCTAACATGTACCATGAGTGAGTCTGAAGATGGAATGCAAACATCTCAAGAATTAAAGGTAAACTTCTCAAAGGATGAGGTATCTAAGGTTAATTTAAAGATGGATTTTACCGTTGGTGATGAGTATTCAGATTACATGAGTTTTTATAAGAATTTATTGGAAAGCCAGTTTGAAGATGTAACAGATAACGGTGGAAAAGTAGATGTTACTCAAGAAGGCAATACTTTAAAGCTTGATTTAAGCATTGATATGAATGATTTAAGTGAAGAACAAAAAACAAACTTAGATTTAAGTGGTACAAAAGAATCTGTAAGGTCACAATTAGAAGAAGAAGGATATACTTGTAAGTAAGTATATCTTTTATTTTATTAAAAAAACACAAGCTTTTTTACTTGTGTTTTTATTGTGTTGTTGGTGAAGTTGTGGTTGTGGTCGTTGTTGTTTCTCTTGCTCTTACGGTGACGGTTCTTGAGACTTCTTTGGTTGTCCCATTATAAGTTATTTTATAGTATAAAGTATAACTTCCAGGAACACTTGTGTTTACCGTTTGTGATTTTGAAGAATCAAGGGTAATTGTTGCTTCATCAGTTACGTCTACGGAGTTATATAATACTATTATTGGTTTATTATCATGCCATGCCTCGTTTTGGTTAATTGTCTCATTACTTGCTCTGACATCAAAATCCGTTGTTACTGAAACCTTATGTGAAACACCACTACTTCGGTTATCTTTGTAACTTGAGTATGCTGTATATATTACGTATACCGGATCGGAATAATTAGTTGTATGAGTGTATGAATTAGATGTTGTTGTTCCAACATATGTTTCACTTCCACTCGAACCATTTTTAATATAAATATCATATCCGAGCGTTCCGTAACTTTCATCATAATTCAAATCTAGCATTTCTTCAGCACTTATACCATCCCATGTCAACGTTACTGTATTTCCAGAAACACTGCTTTTAACATTTGATACGTTTGGTAGTTTTTCTTCAGATGCATTAGAAGATTCTTCTGGTGCCGTACCTTTTCTGAAATATCCAGTAACTTTCATGCTTGCCGGTGTATAATCAGTTGCTAATTTAAGTGGTATAGAATTTTTTACAACTTCTACTGCTTCAATGCTTGATGGTACTTCAAACGTACTGCCATCCTTGTCAAATAAGTTATCTGCTAGGTTTTTATAAAACCTATCACGTGTTGTCCAATCTGATGTTGTACTATAGTGATCAGAATATATTTGATCATAACCATACCACATTGTAAGGGTATACTTTGGAGTGTATCCACATACCCATAAGTCATTTATTGCGTTACTTGATAAATCATGTTCTATAATTGTTTTAGAATCAAAGTTACTTGTTCCTGTTTTTGCTGCTACTTGAACGCCTCCGATGTTTGCAGCACTTTTAGCAAGTCCATCAGTAACGGACCAGCTTAGTGCATAGTTAATTATGTATGCGGTAGAATCGTTCATTACTCTTGTTTTAGTTGCGTTTGTCTCTACTACCTCATCGGTTTCTTTATATACGAATTTGGTTATTGTATGAGGTTTAATATAATATCCTCCGTTAGAGAATGCTTGGTATGCTCCTGCCATAGTCATTGGACTGTTTCTTGATTCATCAGGATCTTCTGAACCAGTAAATGATCCAATACTGTGAGCTTCGTGTATTTTTCCATTTTTATCAACTTCAGGAGTTATCCCTAAACTTTCAGCGAATTCTTTTATTTTGTCATTACCAGCTTCACTTGATACTTGCTGGAACGTTTTAAGAGCTGTTACGTTTCTTGAGAGTCCAAGAGCCTGATACATTGGTAGCGTTCCTTTATATCCTCCGTCTGAGTTACTCATTTTTTGTCCGCTTGAGTATGACCAAGGTTCGTCTTTAATGTAATTTACGGTTCCCCATCCTAAATACTCGACGGCTGGTCCATAATCAAATATTGGTTTTGCCGTTGATCCTATTTGTCTGTTTGTCATGGTAGCATAGTTATAAGAACGCTCCGTATTTTTATTTCTACCAGCACCAACTGCTATTACTTCGCCGGTTGCAGATTCGGTCATTACAATACCCGATTGTACAACATCATTCTCCCAGTTCCAAGCCTCACCATTCATGACTTTATTTACGAAGTCTTGTTTACTTCTGTTCATCGCGGTGTATATCTTTAATGGAGTGGTGTATGGATTTAAATCATACTCGTTTTCTAATTCTTCTACCACGGTATCAATGTATCCTTGATATTCCGAGTATGTTGTGTTAACCTGCGTTGTTTGTATGTATGAAGTAATAGGTTCAGCCTCAGCTATTTTTTTTTCTTCTTCAGTAATATAACCATGCCTTTGCATTAAATTTAAAACCGTTTGTCTTCTTTCTTCTGCCCTTTCAGGATAGTTATAAGGATTATAATAAGTAGGTGATTGGAACGATCCTGCTATAAATGATGCTTCAGCTAAGTTAAGATCACTAACTGATTTTCCAAAGTAGTTAAGTGATGCTTGCTCAACACCATAAGCTCCGTTTCCTAAATATGAGTCATTTACGTAAAACTCTAAAATTTCTTTTTTAGTGTATTTTCTTTCTACTTTAAAAATAGACATATAAATATCGGTAAATTTTCTAACGATACCTTCAAAACCAGTTGCAACGGTAGAAGTATAGTTATTTTTAACTATCTGCATGGTAATGGTAGATGCTCCACCGGCGTTTTTACCGAAAACTTGACCTACGCCTGCTTTTACGAACCTTGGCAAATCAAATCCGTTGTGTTGGAAGAATCTTGAGTCTTCTGTTGCAACGATTGCATCTATTAAAACCTCAGGTAAATCATCATATGTAATTTCCGTTCTGTTTTCATTTCCCATCTTGGTTATTAAGTTACCATCAGCATCATATATCTCAGACATTTGAGTGTATTTTAAATTGTCTGGATCAAATTCTGGTGCCTTAATTATTACGTATGCAAAAAACACCATAATTAACGATACAAAAGCTATTACCATTACGAGTAAAATATTTAGTACTATTTTCTTTTTTCTACTTAGTTGTTTTTTGTTTTTTGTAGTAGGTTTTGTTTTAACTATTTTTTTCTTTACATCATTGGTTTTACTTTTGATGTTATTAGCGATCTTGTTTCCTACTTTACTTCTTTTTTTCATCATGGCTATTACCTCCAAAATATAAATTATTTATAGTTTCAATATAGTCTATTCTAGGATTATACTTTATTTTAATTATTGTACCATAAGTTTTAAAAAAACTAAGTGGAATAGACTTTCTTTTATTATTTTTAATAAATTGTTCGAGCATATCTGTACTTAAAAAATAAGTTTCACCAAGTTTATTAAACCTTACTATAATAAATGATATTGCACCTTTATTCATAACGTTTATTAAATGCTTTATTTGATGCTCATGTATGTTTGAAAGAGAAAAAGAGGTCTTACTATTCGTTTCTTTAGCCTCAAAATCAACGTATTTTCCATTATATATTCCATTATAATCCGTTGTTGATGGCGTTTGAAAATACGCTTCGTTTATTTTCCCTAACTTATAATCTACCTTTACTAATTTAATTGGTGTTGGTTTTTTATATATGTATGCTACATCTTTTATTCTATAATATTCATTAGCTAAATTTATGTCGTTTTCAAGTCCCATTCCTCGGTTAGCATAATTTGTTACAACCCCATTTTTATTAAGTACCGAATTCTTGGTGTATGTTAAATTCTTAATCATTTAATCACCTTTAATAATTATACTACAAATATGTTTTATTTTATATAAAAATAAGAAGAATTGTCGAAAAAGTTTTTTTATTTTTTTATTATGTTATTATTTCATTATGGGAGGATAAACATGAAAGATTATAGCTTTTTATTTGTGATTTTTGATGATTTAATTGATGAGGTTAATAAAACCGAAGAAAACTTAATTATTAATCATACAATTAATTAAGGTGATCGTAATTGGATAAAATAAAAGATTTATATATTTTGTTTCCACACATACTATGCGTGTGGATCATTTTAAACATACTTGGTAATACCATAAAGATAACTTTTAAAGTTAAAAGTAAATATATTATTTGGATTTTACTTTTTATTAGCATATTAATAAACTTTATTTTTTTAGGAATAAGTTTTGAAAGCTTTTTTATTGCGTTTTTATCTTTTAGTTTTTCCGTTTCTTCTTATGATTTGGTAAAGTATTTTACAAAAATAAGGAAAAACGAGTAAATGTAAGTTAATGTAAATTGACAAACACTTAAAAACTTGCGATAATGATAAGTACAGAGGTGGTAAATTATGTTTAACGGAAGAATAGCTTTAACACCACAAGATATCTTTGATAAGGATTTTAAAATAGATACCCGTGGGTATAGATTGCAAGAGGTAGATAAATACCTTGATCAAATTATTAAAGATTACGTTGAGTTTATTAACATTATAAAAGAATTAAAAGGTGAAAACAAAGCGCTAACAAATGAAAACTTAGAGTTAAAACACGAACTTAGAAATCTAAAAGCTAACATTGATATAGTAAAGAAAAGTGAAAAAGAAATTACTAACGTAGATATCTTAAGACGTTTATCACAACTGGAAAAATATATATATGATAAAGATGAGTAATTATTTTTACGCAAACGCTGCTAATTTTTAATTAGTAGAGGAAAGTCCACGCTCACACGAATCTGTAATGATCGTAGTGTTTGTGCGAAGGGAATAAATAACCTTCGGCAGGTAAGAGCCTGACGGCGCCTTAAGTTACCTAAAGCTTTGCCATGGTAACGGGCATAAAGTGCCACAGAAACGATTTTTTTGGAAACGAAAAAGTGGAACGGGTAAACCCCACAAGTGAGAAACCCAAAATTTGGTAGGGGAATCCTTATGAAGGAATAAAAACGGATTAAGGGATGCAAATTTTTGCATAGATAAATGTTTGCGACCAATTTTATTGGTACAGAACGTGGCTTATTAAAATAATTATTTATAAAATAAAGGAGTGAATTATCTTGAAAGAGATAGGAGAACAGTTAAAGGCTGCAAGAGAAGAACATGGCGTAAGCATTGAAGAGGCAGCATCCGATCTTAACTTAAGAGCTCAACAAATAGAAAACATAGAGAAAGGTAATTTAAAGGTTTTTAAAGATGTGTTTTATTTAAAATCATTCATTAGGGGTTACGCTAAGTACTTAGGCTTAGATGAAGAAAAAATAATGGATGAGTTTAACGAATACTTTTTTGAAGAAACATCTAAAATACCAATTGCGGAAATAGAAAAAGCAAGCAAAAAAAAGCAAAAGGAAAAAGCAAACGAACAAAAGGTAGTATCTCCTTATACCATGGAGGAAAAACCAAAATCAAAGTTTGTTATGATAATTGTTGGACTTATAATATTGTTACTTATCTTTTTAATTGGATATATCGTTGTAACCCAGTATATAAATCCAAATGATGAAGAACAAAACGCAATAACATATTTAGGGAATTAAGAGGTGGTAAAAAATGAATCTAGCTAACAAAATAACGATGGTAAGAATATTTTTAACGGTTTTATTAATCGTTTTATTACTTTTTCCATTTTACATGGTAAACATAGAGTTTCCTAAAATTTTAATAGGAACTATATCAGTTGATATAAAGTATTTTATAGCAGCAGGTATATTTGCCATAGCATCAATTACTGATGCATTAGATGGCCATATCGCAAGAAGTCGTAACATGGTTACTGACTTCGGTAAGATGACTGATGCTATCGCTGATAAAATGCTTGTTAACTCAACTTTAATTATATTATCATCACAAGGAATGATATCTCCAGTTATAACGGTTATTATAGTGTTTAGAGATACCGTTGTTGATACCATTAAAATGATAGCAGGAAGTAAAGGAAAAGTAGTTGCTGCAATAAAAACTGGAAAAGTTAAAACAACGTTTTTAATGCTTGGTATAATATTTACCTTATGTTATAACTTGCCATTTGAATTGTTTAATTTAGACGTATCTAATTTCCTACTTATTTTAGCTACCGTATTTGCTTTAATTTCAGGTATTCAATACTACGTAATGAATAAAGATATTATATTTGAAAGAGAGCAAAAAAAGGAAACTGTTAAAGAAGAAGCTCAAAAATAGCTTTTTTGTTAATAGAAAAATTAATTTTTGAAGAAAAACAGGTGCAAAAAAGTTCCGAACATTTGTTTGAAAAAGTACTTGATTTTTCTTTTTTTATGCATTATAATGTTATTGGAATTAAAAATTAGGAGGATATTTAATGGCAAAAAATAAAGAAAATGATAAAACTTTAGAACAGGTTCTTGCTGATATAGAAAAACAATTTGGTAAAGGTTCAATAATGAAGTTGGGAGAGGAGTCTCATAATGAAATAGACGTTGTATCAAGTGGTTCTCTTACGCTTGATATAGCACTTGGTGTCGGAGGTTATCCAAAGGGAAGAATAATAGAAATATATGGTCCTGAATCATCTGGTAAAACAACTTTTGCACTTCACGCGATAGCAGAAGTTCAAAAAGCCGGTGGAAAAGCGGCATTCATTGATGCTGAGCACGCACTTGATCCTGTTTATGCGAAAAACTTGGGAGTAAACATTAATGATTTATTATTATCACAACCTGATACTGGAGAGCAGGCACTAGAAATATGTGATGCGTTAGTTAAAAGTGAGGCAATTAACATCGTTGTAATAGACTCGGTTGCAGCACTTGTTCCACAAGCTGAAATAGAAGGTGAAATGGGAGATAGCCATGTTGGATTACAAGCAAGATTAATGAGTCAGGCTTTAAGAAAGTTATCAGGTACGATTAGTAAGACAAACACGATTGCAATATTTATTAACCAGTTAAGAGAAAAAGTAGGGGTTTTATTTGGTAATCCTGAAACTACAACTGGAGGACGTGCTTTAAAGTTTTATGCAACAATAAGACTAGACGTAAGACGTGGTGAACAAATTAAAAACGGAGATAATGTAATTGGTAATAAAACAAACGTTAAGGTAGTTAAAAACAAGGTTGCTCCACCATTTAAAACTGCAAGCGTTGAAATAATGTATGGAGAAGGTGTTTCAAGAGAAGCTGAGGTTCTTGATTTGGCATCAGAAATCGGTATTGTTGATAAAAGCGGTGCTTGGTACTCATATAAGGGTGAGAAAATAGGTCAAGGAAAAGAAAACGCTAAAGCATTCTTAAAGAATAACCCAGATATAATGAAAGAAATTGAAGATAAGGTTCGTGAAAGTCACGGAATCTTAAGAAAAGAAGATAAAAAGGAAACTAAGTAGTAAACAAAAGCTACTTAGTTTTTTTAACAAATAAGAAAAAAAATCATAATGAAAGAAGATAAACTAAAAACAATAACAAATTTATTTCAAGGTAATGAAATAAGAAGCGTATGGGATAGTAACAAAGAAGATTATTATTTTAGTGTGGGTGATGTAATTAAGGTTTTGACTGAAAGTCCTAGGGCAAGGAAATATTGGAATGCATTAAAAACTAAATTAAACGAGGAGAGTAGTGAGTTGTCCCATAATGTGGGACAACTGAAACTAAGGTCTTCAAAAGATGGAAAGTATTATTTAACAGATGTTTTAGATACGAGATGTATCTTTAGATTAATAGAGTCGGTGCCAAGCCCAAAGACAGAACCATTTAAGATGTGGCTAGCATCTTTAGGAAAGGAAAGAATAGATGAGGTGTTTGATCCTGAAAAAGCTATTCATAGAGGAATAGAGTGCTACATTAATCATGGATATTCTCCCTATTGGATAGAGGATAGATTAAAATCGATATTAGGCAGAAATAAGCTAACTAAAGTGTGGAAAGATAATGGTATTGAAAAAGATTATGAGTATGGAATCTTAACAAATGAAATATATAGGGTATGGTTATAAATGAAAGCTTCTTAGTATAAAGAATTTAAGGGAATAAGGAAAGAATCTTTAAGGGACAACATGACTGATATAGAAATTGCTCTTACAAATATTGGTGAGATTGCAACTAGAGACATTGCTAAAGGTGAAAAGCCAAAAGGCCTTAAAGAAAATATAAAAGTGGTAAAAAGAGGTGGCGGCGTCGCTAAAGGAGCAAGGGATTTATATGAAAAAGAAACAAAAAATTCTGCTATTTCTAAAAATAACAATTTAAGTTATGATTATACAGATGATAAAGTAAAAGAACTTAATTAGTTCAAATTGTATAAATTTAATATTGATAAAAATGTTTATATTTAATGCTATAATATATTTAAAGAATGAATTTAAAGGTGATTTTATGGTATATAATATAAATGTTTTAAGCTTTATAGAAGTTAGCTATGATGAGTATAAAAATGATTTAAATAAAATAAAAATGTTTATAACGGATCCACAATGGATATGGTCTTTATCTTACGATATTATGATAAATGATAAATTGTGTAAAGATTTACTTAAATATGTTGATGAACTAGATGTTAATGCACTTGATTATTCAAAAATAGAACGGATAATAAAAGAAGTTAAAAATAAATCTGTTATGATTATGCAAGAGGCTGATAAAGAAAAAGATCCAGTTATTAAATGGTATTTATATAGGTATTCGTATGCGTACTATGGTTTTTTAGAAACAATAATTGAAGGATCTGTTTTGACGGATGCTATACTTAAATTATTCAAAGATAAATATAATGAAAAATATTTAGATGTTATAAAAGAAGTTGACAAAATAAAACCATCAGAATTAACAAAATTTGAAAAAAACAAGAATTTAAATAATGTTGACATTAACACGCAAGAAATAAAATTATATTTATTGATGAAAAAGTGGCAGGATATAGAGCATTTATATCATAATAATGAATTAATTAAAAAACATGATGATGCTAAAAATAATTTTGAAAAGTATGTTAAGGAAAAATATCCATATTTATCAAGTATTAAAGGAAGATCATTATTAGGAATTTGTCTGCTTAATGATTCACCAATTATAAAAATAGAACAACTATATAAATTTTTTGATAATGGTATTATTGATGATCTAACTTGTATTGTCGGTGGTAAAAATCTAGGATTAGCGAAATTGTCATATAATGGTATAGATATTCCTGAAACATTTATTGTTCCTGTGAAATCAGTTCAAGAAAAAAAGTATGTTAATTATATTAATGAATTGCCAAATTATAAGTATTCGGTTAGGAGTTCGGCTACGGTTGAAGATAATAAAAATCAGTCTTTCGCCGGTTTGTTTATTACAAAATTAAATCAAGATAAGAAAGATATTAATTCTGCAATTAGTGAAGTATATGATTCTACTTATACTAATAGAGTAAAGTCGTATGTAGAAAAATTCAACACTAAAAAGCCATATATGTCTGTTGTGCTACAGCGCTTTATTGAACCAGAATATGCTGGCGTTTGGTTAGGCAATAATAAAAATACCGGACACTTAGAATGGGTTAAAGGAAATGGTGAAAAACTTGTTTCTGGTAAGGTTACTCCTAATTATGAGGATTGGAACACTAAGGTTAATAACCCGATAACAGTAAATAATGATGTAGTTGGTGAAAAATGCATTGAATATCAAAACAAATTAAACACTATTGCTGATTTTGAATGGTGCGTAGTTAATGGTAAATTATTATTTGTACAATTTAGACCGGTAACTGTAAAATTTAAAAATAATGATGTTAAAATTATAAAGACAGAAGATGAATTTATTGGTATACCTGCATCTAGTGGTGTTGCTAAAGGTAAACCAGTTTATATAGAAGACGCATCTAAAATAGATGAAAGCGGATTTGAAAAAGGGGATATTTTATTAGCGGATTTTACGGATCCTGATTGGGTACCAGTTATGGTAAATAGTAGTGCAATTATAACTGCTGAAGGTGGTTTTTTATCTCATTCTGCTATAATATCAAGAGAACTTGAAATACCATGTATAACTGGACTTGGATATGATAATATAAATAAAATAAGTAATATGGATTATATTGAAGTTAATGGTAATAATGGAGTTGTAAAAAAACTAAAGACGAAAAAGAAAACTAAATAATAAAATTAATAAAGTGTGTAATTGCGATTAATTACACATTTTTTAATAGATTTAAATATTAATTTGTCTTATAAATTTCCTAAAAACAAGCTTAATTATGATATAATTAAATAGGTGATAACATGGATATTAAAAATAGAATAAAAGAATTAACAGATATAATAAATAAAGCAAGTATAGAGTATTACGTAAATGATAATCCTTCTATTACTGACCAGGAATATGATGATTATTATAGGGAGCTTTTAAACTTAGAGGAAAAGTATCCTGAGTATAAGTTAAAGGATTCTCCTACTAACAAAGTTGGTGGACAAGTAGTTGATAAGTTCGAGAAGGTAACTCATAAGACTCCTATGCTTTCTTTTGATGATATATTTAATGAAGATGAGATAAAAGCATTTGATGAAAGAATAAGAAAAACTTGCCCTGATGCTGCATACACTTTAGAACCTAAAATGGATGGATTATCCGGTTCTTTAATATATGAAAAAGGCGTTTTAGTTAGAGCAGCAACCCGTGGGGACGGAATAATTGGAGAGGATATTACCCATAACGTTAAAACCATAAAGTCTGTTCCTTTAAAACTTAATAAAGAAATAGATATTGAGGTTCGTGGTGAAATATACATGAGTAAAAAGTCTTTTGAAAAGTGTAATGAAGATCGAAAGAAAAATAATGAGGCTTTATTTGCAAATCCAAGAAATGCTGCGGCAGGATCTGTTAGACAACTAGATAGCCGGGTAGCTGCTAAAAGAGGATTAGACTACATGGCATATTTTATTCCTAATCCAGATGAATACGGAATAAAAACGCAGTCTGAATCTTTAAAATTCCTAAAAGAATTAGGTTTTTTAACTAATTATAAATTAAATGGGGTCGCTTGTAATACCGATGAAATAATAAGTTATATTGAATCATTAGGAGAAAAAAGAGATGATTTACCATTTGAAATAGATGGTGTTGTTTTAAAGGTTAATAGCTTGGAAGATGAGGCAAAACTAGGATTTACTCAAAGGGTACCAAGATGGGGAATCGCGTATAAATTTCCTGCAAAAGAAGTATTAACAAAGTTAAAAGAAATAAAGTTTACCGTTGGAAGAACAGGTAAAATAACTCCTAACGCGATATTTGATCCGGTTCATGTTGCGGGATCAATCGTATCTAAAGCAACACTTCATAACGAGGATTACTGCCTAGATAAAGATATAAGGGTAGGAGACGTTATTTCAATTAGAAAAGCAGGAGATGTAATACCTGAGGTAGTAGAGGTTAAAAAAGAAAGAAGAACTGGCGATGAAATGCCTTTTAAAATGATAGATAAATGTCCTATGTGTGGATCTGATCTTGTAAAGGAAGATGCAAATTACTTTTGTAAGAACCCGCATTGTCCCGCAAGAAAAATAGAAAGTCTAATACACTTTGCATCTCGTGATACCATGAATATAGATGGTTTAGGTGAAAGAATAATAGAAGATTTCTATAACATGGGATTTATTAAATATATATCTGATATCTACCGTTTAGATAACCATAAAGAAGATTTAATGGAATTAGAAGGATTCGGAGAAAAAAGTATTACTAACCTACTTAACAGCATAGAAAACTCTAAATCAAACTCACTTGAAAAAGTTCTTTTTGCACTAGGCATTAGACACGTTGGTAAAAAGACTGCCAAGATATTAGCAAAAAGATATAAAACAATAGATAATTTAATTAATGCAAGTGAAGAAGAATTAACAAACATTAATGATATTGGTGAAATTATTGCAAAAAGCGTAAAAGAATATTTTTCTAAAGAAGAAAATCTTAAATTAATAGATGAATTAAAAGAATTAGGATTAAACTTTACTTATGAATCTACTTCTGTTAATGATAATTTAGACGGAATGACTTTTGTTTTAACTGGAACTTTAGAACACTATAAAAGAGAAGAATTAACAAAGATATTAGAAGATAAAGGTGCAAAAGTAACATCAAGCGTAACTAAAAAAACAACTGGTGTTATAGTAGGAGATAAACCTGGTAGCAAATATGATAAAGCTTTAAAATTAGGTATTAAAATATATGAAGAAAAAGATATAGAAGAATTAATAAAATAATCATATTAAAATAATATATAACTAATAATACTTGACAAATAAATACTTTATGATTAATATAATTGTCGTAAATTATTATGTTTGCTTGTACAGAAACATATATTTGTGCAAGTAAATAAAGACTAGTACTTGCACGTACTGGTCTTTTTATTTACATGTTGCACTTTACACATTAAAATGTTAAAATTAAATTGTAGAAAATAGGAGGAAATATCATAAATGAAAATAGGAATCAATAAGGACATATCAAATTTTACTGGTATAAAAAACGAATTGAATAATAGGGGTTATGAAGTTGCTACGTTTAGTACAAGTGATATTAGTGATATAATTGATTTTACAAAAAAAGAAAGAATAAATGCATATGTTGGCCTACCAAATCAAATGTGTAATATAGTTAAAGAATCACCTTCTATATCAACATCTACTTATTTAATAAATGATTATCAAAATATAGGTGATAAAGTAGATCAAATTTCTAAAAATAGAAAACCATCAGAAGAAAAAATATGGAATAGATATTATACTGATGAACAATTAAAAAAACCATTTCCTGAAATGACTAAAAATGATTTTGTAAGAAGTAAAAACATAGATCAAAGTTTAGTTGCTTTAGAATATTTCGGAAAAAAAGTAACATATGGTGAATATGACAAAAAAATAGTTGAATATTCTAAAAAACTTGAGACGTTAGGAATTAAACCTGGTGATTCGGTTGCATTATGTTTGCCAAATACCATTGAAACTATGCTTTTAATTGCTGCAATGGATGAAAATGCAATAGTTTGTAATAATATTTTCCCATTAGAAAGTGCTGAGAAAATAAAAGAATGCATAAATATGATGGGATCTAAAGTTGCATTTGTTTTAGATAGTAGATATAAAGATTTAGATAAGATAGCTAATAAAACAACGCTAACTGACGCTTATTTAGTAAGCCCGTTTGAATCACTTCCCATCATGAAAAAAGCTATGGACTTAAAAGGAAGATTAGAAGGAAACAATCCAAAAGAAAGTGATTTTAAGTTGTTTAAAGATTTTTTAAATTTAAAAGAAACAGATTTTGAAAGAGCAAAATACAAAAAAGATAGACTTTCGTCAATTCAATATACGTCTGGAACTACGGGTGTTCCAAAAGCGGTAATGTTAACTGATGATTCTTTAAACGCAAGAGCACACCAGTATGAGCAGTTAGATGTTGGCTTAGAAAAACAGATGCGTTTTTTACAAGTTATACCTATTTGTGGAAAAGCATATGGGGAGTTTACCATGCATTTAGGATTATCTAATGGTTTAGTAAATGATTTATTACCAACTTTTGATTCTAAAAAATTGTTGGGTACTATCGTAAAAGAAAAGGGTCAAGGAGTTTCACTACCTCCACGTTCTTACGATAACGTAATAGAAAGTCCCGATTTTAAGAAAACTGATATGAGTAATTATAAATTAATATCACTTGGTGCTGAAAATGCCACAAAAAAGCATATTGAGTTAATAGAGGAAGCATTTAAAAGACAAGGCTATAAAGAAACTGCAATTTTAGGCGCTGGTGGAACAGAACTTGGAGTTACTTTTTCTACTAATACTCATAAATTTAATGAACGTGGAACTTCTGGATTTCCTTTAATTGGTAATAACGTTAGGATTGTTGATGAAAATGGTAATGAATTATCTTATAATCAAAATGGAGAAGTTATTTATTCTGCTGTTAGCCCAAGTATAGGTTATGCAAATAAAGATATCAATTTAAAAAAGGATGATTTTGGAATTGATTTGGGAGATTATGGTTATATAAATGAAAATGGTAATTTAACGGTACTATCAAGAACGAAAGATTTATTTAATGTAAATGGAAGGAAAATATCTTCATTAGAAATCGAAGAAATGATTGATAAGTGTCCATATGTCAAGTATGCTTATGCTGTAGCACCTAAAAACAGTAATAATAAGTTTAGAATATGTTATATTCCTTTTGAAAATGTTGAAATTGATAATTTAGATGAGGAAATTATGAATTATGTACCAGACGAATTTAAAAGCTTAACAGAAGTTTATAGAATCACTGATGTTCCAATAGCTGCTAGTTTGAAGTCTGATAGAGATCGTTTAGCCGGAGATATTTCTGAACTTGTATATAAGGAAAACTCTAAAATTAAAAAGAAAAAGCCTAGTACGCGTAAATAGAAAGTAAAGAAAAAGTAATTTTTACTTTCTTTTTTAAAAAAATGTATTATACTTAAAGTAAGAGGTGTGTTATGAATTATACAATTTATTTTTCAGTATGTAGTTTATTTTACATTATTATGCTTCTTTTTGTAATGAAAAAACAAAAAGGAAAAACAGATACATCAAATAAAATACTTAGGTCTTTGGCTACTATAAATTTAGTATCTTTAATAATTGAGATAATTTGTACTATTTCTGCTATTAATATAAAATCTGATACTTTATTTATGGAAATTATTGTAAGGCTATTTCTAGTTTGTTTGTTAGCTTGGATGATAACTTTTATAATATATATATTTACGGTTCTTTATAATAGGAAAAATAAATCTGATTTTGAAATAAAAAAGGATAGAAAAAAGATTACAATTATTTCTATAATTTTATTTATAATTTCAATTATAATGGTAATAATATTACCTGTTGAATATAATTTTTCCAAAATATATTCTTATGGGCCAGCAATAAATTATGTTAATTATTTTTCAGATGTGCTTTTAATAATAGCTTTAATTTATCTATTTAGCCATTATAATAAAACAAATGGCAGTAAATGTACCCCATTTTTTGCATTTATCGCTGGTGGTGTTGCTATGTCTATTATTCAATCTTATGATCCTAGATTATTATTAGCCAACACGATTGAAACTTTTGTAACTTATATGGTATATTTCACTTTAAATAAAGATGAAAATTTAAATTTTAAAAATAAAGCAGTAACAAATAATGAAAAGGAAAAATAGAAAGTTTTCTTTTTAAGGAGGAATAAGCATGGAACAAGGTGTTGAAAATACTTTAAGTTTGTTTGATAAATTAACACTTAAATATTATGATTATTTATATACTCTATCCATTGCAAAGGAAGCTGCGGCTGGAAAGGAAAGTAACGGTGGAATCCTAATTGTTGGGATGATAATCGTAATAGTTGGATTAATAGGATTCATAATAACAAAAAATAAAAATTAGAAGTAAGATGCAAAATTTGCATCTTATTTTTTTTAAATAAAGTAGAAATAAAACATATTTTATAGTATAATATTTTAGTAATAGGAGGCGAAGTGATGCTACCAAAAATAAAAAGGTTTATAAAGACTCATAAAAAACAAGTTAGAATAGGATTAATTGTTCTTGCTGTTTTAATAATTTTAATTGTTTTATATAAGTCTTTGTTTTATTCTAACTCAGAAAAATCAACTTATGGAGTAAGGTTAACAGATATAGAAAAGTATGAATTTACTGATGATGAAAAAGATGATGTTTTATCTAGTACTAAAGAATTAACAGGAGTTAAAGATGCTAAGATAACCGTAAAAGGAAGACTAATTAAATTCTTTGTATATTTTGATGAGGGTGTATCAACGGATGATATACAAGCTAGGTTTAATGATATGTTAGGCTTTATAAGTGATAAGGTAAAGTCTTATTATGATGTTACTTTTTACTCAATTCAAGAGCAAAATGGGGAAGAAAAATATCCGGTAACTGGATATAAACATAAAAATAATGATTCTATATCATTTGATGTTTTATAGAGGTGGTAAATAATGAGAAAAAAGAAAAATAAAAGATGGTTAGTTGTAGGTTTTATAATTATCTTAGTAATTATTCTTATTGTATTAATTAATTTTAGTAATTCTAATGCGGTTGATACAAGACTTAATCTAAGTGAAAAAAGATGGATTGAAAATAATAAAAAAGACGTAATAAATATATCTGTTGCTAATAACATACCGGTTTTTAGTAGCAATGGTGAGGGTGTGTTCTTTAACTTTATAACTCGTTTTGAAGATCAAACGGAGTTATCATTAAATCTTATTTCATATGATGCCTCTGATAGTGTTGAGGAAAATGATTTATATTTTGAAGTTGTAGGACATGATGATGTAAATAAAATAAAAGAAGATGAGATGGTTTTCTTTAATGATTATTATGTTCTAGTTGGAAAAGAAAGTGAGAAAATAACTGATCCAAGAGATATAAGTAATAAGAAAATAGGTGTTTTATCTGATGATTTATCTGATGTAAGTTATTATATTTCTTCTTTAAATAACGTTACTTATACTCCTTATGATAGTGAAGAGAATTTACAAAACGCTATTAAAAATAGTGAAGTAGATTACATAGCAGTTCCTAAAATGAGATATTTATCATTTGCTTTAGAAAATGATTATCATATAGTTTATAACATAACTGAAATGAGAGAAGCATATGTTTTAAGAACTTCTGATGATTTAAATAAGAATTTAAAAAGCATTGTAAATAAAAATTATTTAGACTATGAAAATAATTACTTGGAAAGTGATTATAATGAATCACTTATAAATTTATTGATGGAAGAAAATAATATATCTGAAAAAACGCAAGCTGATTTTTTAGGCAAGAATTATGTTTTTGGATACATTGATAATGAGCCTTATACTTCAGTTATTAATAATCGTTTAATAGGTCTTGATAGTACTTACATAGATGCTTTTAGTGAGTTATCTGGTGCATCATTTACCTTGAGGAAGTATCGTTCTGTTAAAGATTTAAAAGATGCTTTAAATGATGGTAAGGTTGATATTGCTCCAAATTATTATAATTATTCTGGTTTAAGTGGAGATTATACAAGAACGATTTCACCTTATGATGAACAGTATGTTGTGTTGGTTAATCAAGATAGAACTGATGTTGTGGTTAATTCAGTAAAATCTTTAAAAGATAAAAACGTAATTGCTATTAACTCAACGCTAGCTAAATATTTAGAAGATGAAGCTGATGCAAAGGTTAAGACATATGATAGGGTATCTTCATTAATTAATAATATAGATGATGATAGTATAGTAGTATTAGATAGAAACATCTATGATATGTATAAGGATAGTGAATTATCTAATTTTAGGGTTATTTATAATGATAATGAAAATCTAGAATATGGATATATAATCAAAGATAATAATGAAAATAGAGCATTTAGCACGTTATTTAATACTTACATGGAAATAATAAATTATAAACAAATGTATAATTTAGCTTGGAAAGATTATTTGGTTGATTCTAAAGAAATAAGTTATACTTTCATATATATTGTAGCGATTGTTATAGTTTTATTTATTGGATGGTTATTCTTAAGAAAAAGATTAAAGATAAAGAAAAAGAACAAAAGGGAAGAAACCATTAGATATGTTGATCCTTTAACATCTTTAAAGAATCGTAACTATTTAAATAAAAACTTTAAACGTTGGAATAATAATGCTATATATCCACAGGCAATTATCGTGGTAAATCTTAATAATCTTCGTCATGTAAATGATGTTTATGGTCATGAAGAGGGAGATAAATTAATCAAACTTGCTGCAAATATCTTAATTAGAAACCAATTAGAACAAAGTGATATAATCAGAACTGATGGTAATGAATATTTAATTTACATGGTAGGTTATGAGAAAAATAAGGTTGTAGCATACATGAGAAAGTTATACAAGGAGTTAAGTGAATTACCATATGGTTATGGTGCTACTTTAGGTTATAGTATGATTGAAGATGATATTAAAACAATTGATGATGCTATAAATGAAGCAGTACTTGAAATAAGAGCAAGTAAAGAGATGAATGGTAAGAATAAATAAGGTGATAAGATGAAAAAGCAAAAGGAAAAAATAAAGGGCACGATAAAAGAAAACATAAGGCTTATGAGTACGCCTTTAATGTCTATATTACCCGGACAAATATCTTTCTTTGTGGTTTTATCTATAATCCCACTATTTAGTATATTAGTTATGTTTGTATCAAAGCTATCGCTTAGCTTTGATACTGTAACTAATTTTTTCGTCCATTATTTACCGAACGGAGTAACTGACATATTTTTATTTATAATTGACAGTCAGAAAGTTGGTACTTTAGATATTGTATTTATTATAACCGCGTTTTATTTAGCTTCTAAAGCAACTCATTCTATAGTTGTTGCATCAACTCAGATTTATAATGGCAAACAAAGAAACTTTCTAAGAACAAGAATAAAAGCAATAATAATGTTAATTATCATAATAATACTAGTAATAATGATTATTGCAACTTTAACGGTAGGTAGTAGGATAGTAGATTACATTGCAAAGGTAAATGGTAATATATCACCTTACGTATCTATTTTATATGATGTGATAAAATGGCCTTTTGTATTGTTTATGATATTTTTTACGGTAAAAGTTATATATACGATTGCTCCTAATGAGCCTATTCCGAGTAAAAGTGTTAATAAAGGAGCTCTTTTAACTACTGTTATTTGGGGTATTACAACGTTTTTATTTTCATTTTATGTAACACATTTAGCAAATTACACTAAGTTTTATGGTAACTTATCTAACTTAATAATATTAATGATCTGGATATACTGGATGTGTTATGTATTTGTATTTGGTATGACTTTTAACGAATATAAATTAACAGAAATGACTGGAAAAATAAAAAGTCTTGAATAAAAGACTTTTTTTTGTGATATAATGGTATTATTCTAAGAAGTATTTAGGAGGAAAAAATGAAGAAAGTTAAATCGTTTTTTAAGAATTTATTTAGTAAAATAAAAAATAGATATAAACAGATAAGTGTTGTTTTATATGTTAAAACAAATATTCTTTTTATAACATACGTATTAATAAACTTAATTAATTCTTGGCTTTTAAGAATAGTTACCATGGGTAATTTATTTAGCTTTAAAGCAATAATATCTGATCTTGCATTTATTTTAATCTTTGGATCATTTGCTTATCTTCTAAAGCCTAAAAAACAGTATAGAGTACTTATGCCACTTACAATAATAATGATGCTTACTTGTATTATAAATGCGGTATATTATGAAAATTACGTTTCTTTTGCATCATTTTCACTTTTGTCTACGGCATCGTTTTTAGGAGATATGAATGGTGCTGTTGTAACTTCGTTAATTAAGCTAAAAGATGTTATTCTTATTTTTCCACCGATTGTTTTATTTATTGTTCACACGATATTAAAAAAGAAAAAATACTATGATAAAGTAGAAAAAATAGAAAGAAGTAAAAAGCGTTTTTTAAATACGATTATATTAGGCGCTTTGGCAGCTTTTTTAACTGTTTCAATGATGCAGTCATCAGATTATTCAAGGTTAAAAAAGCAGTGGAATAGAGAGTATTTAGTTCAAAGATTTGGTATTTATGTATATCAAGTTAATGATGCAATTAAAAGTACTGAATCAAAGTTTACTAGTTTGTTTGGTTATGATAATGCCGCTAAAACGGTAAGAGAGTTTTATGAACAAAAAAAACAAACTGATAATCAAACATCAAGTACTAATGAGTATACTAATGTTTTCGAGGGTAAAAACATAATTGTTATTCATGCAGAAAGCATGATGACGCAAAACATGACTTTATCATTTAACAACCAAGAGTTAACCCCTAACTTAAATAGGCTTGCTAGTGAAGGACTTTTCTTCTTTAATTATTATTCTCAAACAAGTGTTGGAACATCATCTGATACTGAGTTTACTTTTAATACTTCTCTTATGCCAGCATCAACTGGTACGGTATTTGTAAATTATTGGGATAGGACATATGAGGCTATTCCAAACATTTTAAAGCAAAAGGGCTATTATACGGCAAGCATGCATGCTAATACTGCTTCATTTTGGAATCGTAACGTAATGCATGAAACTTTAGGATATGATCATTTTTACGCCCGTGATTCATATGATTATTCTAATGATGATGAAGTAATTGGAATGGGTCTATCTGATAAAGAATTCTTTAGACAATCTACCCAAAAAATAAAGAAGATAAGTGAGGAAAATAGTAATTATTATGTAACGTTAATAACTTTATCTAATCATACTCCTTGGGATGATGAAGATAAGTATGGAAATTATTCGGTTGATTATAAATACACTGAAACTGATGAAAATGGAAATACTGTGGAAAAATCACTTCCATATATGGAAGGCACTGACCTTGGAAGATATTTTAAATCAGTACATTATGCTGATGAAGCAATAGGTGAGTTTATAAATGAGTTAGATGCAGAAGGTCTTTTGGATAATACCGTTGTGGTAATATATGGGGATCATGATGCTAAAATAGCAAAAAGCGAGTATAGATATTTTTACAACTATGATTTTGAAACTGGTGAAGAGTATGATAAAGATGATCCGAGATACGTAGACGTTGATTATTATAATTATGAATTAAATAGGAAAGTACCATTTATTATTTGGACAAAGGATAGTAAAGGTAATTCAAAATTAAATAAAAAAATAGATAAAGTAATGGGTATGTATGATGCTATGCCAACGCTTGCTAACATGTTTAATTTTGATTATACTTACGGTTTAGGTCATGACATATTTAGTACTGATGAGAACATAGTGGTATTTCCTAATGGTAACTGGGTAACTGATAAGATGTATTACAATGCTCAAAAAGATGAATATTTACTTCTTAAAGATAGCGTTGTAACCGAAGAGGAAATAGAAAAGAATAAAGAGTATGCTAATAAGATATTAGGAGTATCAGACGCTATTATAGTTTACGATTTAGAGGCAGGAGATAAAAATGAAGAAGAAAAGTAAGTTAAAAAAAATATTAATCATTTTAATCATATTAGTTATAATTGCAATTATTGGTATTTTAGTTTATAATTTCTTCTTTAAAAATAAAGAAGAGGAAGTAAAAGTAATTAAATCAATACCAGAATATGGATACGATCTAAGAGAAAACGAAACAAAGCTATATAAAGATGAGTTTGAAAAGCTAGATGATATATTATCTAAAAATGACGTTGATTACGAGGAGTATGCGAAAGAAATAGCTAAGCTATTTATAATAGATTTTTATACTCTTTCTAATAAGCAATCTAAAAATGATATCGGTGGTACTGATTTTATAAAGGAAAGTATGCGTGATAACTTTATAGAAGAAGCAAGAAGTACTTTTTATAGATATATAGAAGTTTTATCTGATAATAGAAATCAAGATTTACCGGAGGTAAGTGAAATAAAAAGCGTAAAGATAGAAGATACTTCTTTTACGTATTCAGATGATACGGTAGACGATAATGCTTATAGAGTAACTATTTCTTGGGATTATAAAGAAGATTTTGGTTATGAAACTAAAGCTAACATGATAATAGTAAGAGAAGATAAAAAATTATACATAGTTGAAATGGATTAAAGTCTTAATTAATTTAAGACTTTTTATTTTGTGACTTTATGTTCTTTTAAATAAATGTTATAATATAAAAAAATAACAAGGAGTGTATCAATGAAAAATAAAAATATTTTATCCAATTTATTTATGTATTTTACAATTATCGTTTTTTCAATAATTACTTTAATTTTTTTAATGCAGAATAATATTATAATTTCAATACTAGCTTATTTAGTAGTTATTTTTGTTTCTTTAAAAAATAATATAAAAAAATTTCCTATAATTTTATTTGTTACTAGTTTAGTGATTAGATTAGCAATGATATTTATTTTTAATTTTGCCCCAGTTTCTGATTTCGAGACTTTATTAAATGCTTCAAAAGATTTTGCTAATGGTGATTTTTCTATTCAAAACGAACCTTATTTCACTACATGGGGGTATCAAACAGGTTTTGTAATATATCAAGGAATAATATTAAAAATATTTAATAGTGTTTTTGTTCTTAAAGTCTTAAATGCAATTTTTTCTTCAGTTTTATGCTTGTTAGTATACTTATTTGGTAAAAAGATATGTTCTGAAAAAAGTGCTAGAATGGCTTCATTATTATACATGATATTTCCGTTCTCATTATATATGAATACTATTTTGGCTAATCATCATATAGCTACGTTTTTAACTTACATAGGAATATTCTTCTTGCTTAAAGATAATAAAAAGATTAAGGATTATGTAATAGCGGCAGTGTTAATTTCTTTTGGAAACATAATGCGTCCGGAAGGGATAATAGTCTTGTTTTCTCTTCTTCTTTTTGAAATATTTAGACTAAAAAAAGATCTAATATTAAAAACAATTAGAAATTTACTGATTTTTTTCGTAATTTATTTTGCAATTGGTATTGCTTCTTCACTTATAGTACAAAAAACAGGTATTAATGATGCTGGTTTAAGTAATAATAATCCGCAGTGGAAATTTGTTTTAGGTTTTAATCATGATTCTTGTGGATATTATAGTGCTGAAGATGAAAAATATTTAAATGATAAAGAAGAGGAAATAGAAGTAATAAAGGAAAGAATAAATGTAAGTCCATTAAAAATGGCAAAATTAATGACTTGTAAAGTTAATCACTTTTGGTTACAATCTGATATTTCGTCTAAAAATGAGATGTATAGTAATAAGGCATATAATGTTTTAGGTATGCAAATAAAGTTTACTGATGTTGAAAAAGTGGTTATAAGTTTTAATACCATTCTATATATAATTACATTTTTAATGTGCATTATTGGGGTTATCTTTAATAGGAAGAAAATAATTAAAGATAATTCATTCTTCTTTGTTATTATGATAATGGTAACGTTCTTTGTTTACTTATTAATTGAAATTCAACCAAGATATGCTTACTTTATTCATGTTTCAATATTTATATTATCTACTTATGGATATGAGATTGTTTTAAATAAAATAAAAAAATTATTAAATAAAAAAAATAAAATGAAGTTGAGGTCGTGATATATTGATAAATAAAATTAATAATTTTTTAGAAAAGAATAGTATTATTATATTTAGTATATTTTTACTTATACAACCAATACTTGATGTTTTTACATCACTATTTAATCATTATAATATCTCATCGGAATTACTGTTTATGGTAAAAGTTTTATTTTTAATTTACGCTATATATTATTTAGTTTTTATAAAGAAACAAAATATAAAATATTTAGTATTAATATTTTTATACTCAATTATATTTATATTAGTAAATTATTTATCTAAAGATAATGGTAATATCTTTTTTGAGATAGAAACACTAACCAAAGTAATTTATTTTCCCATTATTCTTTTGTTTGTTTTAGATATTATAAAAGATAAAAAAATAAGTATTAAAAATTTAATCATCACAATATGTTTATATTTAGCTTTAATTATAATTCCAGATATATTAAACATTGGTTTTGATAGTTATTTATATGATAAAGAAGGAATTATAGGATTGTTTTATTCTGCTAATGCTGTTGGTAATATAATAAGTATATTAATGCCAATAGTAGTTTTATATTTGCTTAAAAATAAAAAAATAATATATCTAGTAATATTTTTAGTTATTTACTTTTATGCTTTATTAATGATAGGAACTAAAGCTCCATTATTAACTGCTATTATAATAGTGTTGTATTATTTTATTTTGTTAATTATAAATTTAATTAAAAATAAAAAGTATATTTATTTTGCTGGGTTGCTTTTATTAATAATTTTAGTTATTATTTTATCAATTAAGGTTTTACCACTAACACCATTTTATAAAAATATGATTATTCATGCAAATAACATGGAAGTTAATAGTATAAAAGATTTATTATCATTTAAAAAGTTTGATGACTATATATTTAGTGGTAGATTATCATTTTTAAGTAACTCTATGAAAGTATATAATGATTCATCTGTTTTACAAAAGTTATTTGGAATTGGTTATGTGATGGATGGTGAGTTGTTAAAAACCTCAGAAATGGATTATTTTGTTGTTTTAATACACCATGGTATAGTAGGATTTATTATATTATATTATAAGTATTTTAAAATACTTTTCTTATTGTTTAAAAAATACTTTAAAACGTTTAAAAATAACTTTACTAAATATGAGGTGAGTTCACTTATAATTGCTATTATTACGTCTATTTTAAATGCTATGTTAGCTGGTCATTGTCTTGATGTTCCTTCTGTTTCTATTTTTATAGCAACAATCATTGGTATTTCATGCAAAAAATTAAATGTTAAAAATTAAGATATGTGTTTATAAGGAGTATTAGAGTGTATGATAAAATTAAAAAAGTTATTAAAAAATAAGACGTTATTAGCGTTTTTATCATCATTTTTATTAGGTACTATAATCATATTACCAAATATAATTGAAGGTCATGGAGTATATAGTTTAATAGCGGATTTTAATGTTCAACAAATTCCTTTTAATAAGATAATGAATGAATCAATAAAAGAAGGTTCTGTTTTATGGACATGGTATAATGAGCTTGGTAATAGTTTTATAGGTTCTTTTAGTTTTTATAATTTATTTAGCCCATTTAATATAATTGGTTTTATATTTCCAGCTTCTTGGTTTGAATATTTAGTGGGTCCTATATTTATTTTAAAGTATGCTGTTGCTGGATTAACATCTTATTTGTTTTTGAAAAGATATGTTAAAAATAAAAACTATGCTATATTGGGCTCAATTTTATACTCTTTTTCTGGTTTTCAATTAACAAATATGATGTATTATCATTTTCATGATGTTGTAGCATTATTTCCTCTTCTTTTATATGCTCTTGATAAATTAGTTTATGATAATAAGAAATTTATTTTTGGTTTATCTGTTACACTATTAGCATTTACTAATTGGTTCTTTTTTATAGGTGAAGTGGTTTTTGTAGTTATTTATTATGTAATAAAAATAGCTACAAAAAGTTATAAATTTAAATTAAAAACTTTTTTAAATATTGTATTTGAGTCTTTATTAGGATTATGCATTGCCTCTATTGCATTTATTCCATCAATATTATCTACTATGTCTAATGCAAGGATTAATACTGATTGGACTTTGATTACTAGCTTAAGGCATGCTACAAATAATTATTTAGAAATATTGAGAGGTGTATTATTTCCACCAGAGATAATGAGCCATCGTGCCATTGTTACAGAAAGTAATTATCAAAGCATAGAAATGTACTTACCATTTGTAGGTGTAATATTGTCTATCTCCTATTTTTTTAAAAAACCAAAAAATTGGGATAGCATCTTTATGGTTATTCTTGTTATAATAATGTTTATTCCAATTTTAAATAGTATGTTTTTTGCATTTACGGTAACATATTATGCTAGGTGGTTTTACATGGCTATATTAATATTTTCTCTCACATCCATAAAATGTTTGGATGAAAATATTAGTTTTAAAAAAGGAATAATAATTAACGTTATACTTGTTATTGCTTTTGTACTCGGCTGTTTTATCTATACTAGATTATTTCCAAATGGTAAGTTTATTTATGATAAAAATTATTTAATAGTAATGATTGTATCATATTTGATAAGTATTTTCGCTTTAATAATAATAGATAGTATTAAGAAACAAGATTTAAAATTAAAAATGATTTATATAATGGTAATTATTTTTATATGTTTTTGGGGAAACTTTGTAACTTATAAATATAAATTAGATTCTGGAGTAAGTGATTCTGATTATAAAGAATATCTAAATGTTAGCCAAGAAATTAATTTAGGCAAAACAGCTAGAATTAATAGTTCATCAAGTTGTAATTATAATTTAGGATTGTTAACAAAAAATGGAGATATGAAGTCATTTAATTCTAATATAAACGGTTCCTTATTTAAGTTTTATAAAAGTATTGGATATGAAAGAAATGTATCAACGGATTTAGGTGTAGAAAATAAAGATTTAAGTAATTTTTTAGGTGCCGAGTATATAATAAGTTGTGGTAATGATGATATAAGTTATTTGAATTATAATTTAATAAAGGACTCTGGTACCTTTAAATTATATTATAATAAGAATTATAAAAAACAGGGATTTAGTGTTGATAAATTCATTTCTTATGAGGATTTTAATAAACTTGGTTATGAAGATAGAATAATTACCTTAAATGATACTATTGTTTTATCGAAAAAACAGATAAATGAATATCAAAATTTATTTAACGAAAATGCAATTTATAAAAAACATGAATCTAAATATATAAAAAATGGTATAAAATCTAATATATTATCCAATAAAAGTACTTTAGCAATATATACAGTTCCTTATGATAAAGGATGGAAAGCGACAGTTAATGGTAAAAATACTAAAATAGAAGAAGTAGATAATGGATTTATGGCAATAAAAATAGATAAGGGAAAAAATAACATAGAATTCAAATATTTTCCTGTAGGTTTAAAGCTTGGAATTATAATGTCTAGTATATCATTGATAACTTTTATTATATATGTTATTATTAACAAGAGAGGTATAGAGGTTAAAAATGAAAAATAAAGTGTTATATGTGGTAGTTCCTTGTTATAACGAGGAAGAGGTATTAGAAGAAACTACTAAAAGATTAAAAGAAAAATTAAATACGTTAATTAAAAGTAAGAAAATTTCAAATAAAAGTAAGGCTATGTATGTTAATGACGGTTCAAAGGATAATACTTGGGAATTGATAAAGAAAATAAATAAGAAAGAGAAGTTATTTACAGGAATATCATTATCTAGAAATAGAGGACATCAAAATGCGTTACTTGCAGGGTTAATGACAGCTAAAAATTATGCAGATGTTGTAATTAGTATGGATGCCGACTTGCAAGACGATATTAACGCAATAGATGAAATGATAGATAAATATCATTCTGGATGTGAAATAGTTTATGGAGTTAGATCATCAAGAAAAAAAGATACATGGTTTAAAAGAACTACAGCACAAGTTTTTTATAAGTTTATGAAATTTATGGGAGTAGATGTAGTTTATAATCATGCAGATTATAGATTAACAAGTAAAAGAGTTTTAGATGAGTTTGAAAACTATAAAGAAGTAAATTTATTTTTAAGAGGTATGTTTCCGTTAGTAGGATTTAAATGGGATGTTGTGTATTATGAAAGACATGAAAGGTTTGCAGGAGAATCTAAATATCCTTTAAAGAAAATGCTTAATTTTGCATGGGATGGAATAACATCATTTAGTGTAAGGCCTATAAGATTAGTGCTTAATTTAGGAATAATAATATTCTTAGTTAGTATTATTATCTTATTATATTGTTTAATTGTTAAATTATTAGGGAAAACAGTTACAGGATGGACATTTATAGTAGGATCAATATGGTTAGTAGCAGGAATACAAATGTTATCCATAGGGATAATAGGTGAGTATATTGGTAAAATTTATAGCGAAACAAAAAGAAGACCAAGATACATAATTTCTGAAAACTTGGAAGAATTAAAAAAGGGTTAATGTTAATTAGCCCTTTTCATTTTCAAAACTTTCCCATACTTGATTTATTACTGCATCACAATTAGGATATAAACCATCTTTATTAATTTTTTTTCTATTTTTTACGTATTTATCAAAAGTACTTATTTCTTTAGCGGGATTGCCTGCGACAACGGTGTTTTCTTTAACGTCTTTTGTCACAACAGAACCTGCTGCAATAATTACGTTATCTTTTATTTCAACACCTGGTAATATGGTTACGTTGCATCCTATAAAGACGTTGTTTCCTACTTTTATTGGAGCACAATTATAATAAAATTTATAATTATAATTCATGTTATTTAATACTTTATCTATTACGTCATGAGTAACAAAAGTAACACCGGATGCAACTGATACGTTATTTCCAAAACTAATTAACTTTGGTTCATCAGGAATTATTCTTGGTTGAAAAAAGAAATTTTTACCAACGCTTCTAAAAAAGTTTTTCTTAATTAATAAATTGGTTCTTTTGTTTGCATCGCTTATTAAATACATTTTTAATTTAGTTAAATATTTCATGTTAGCCTCCAATAATAATATTATAACATATTGTTTGGATAAAAATAAAAGATATGTGTTATAACATTAATTTTTAATGTTTAATATAATACTTATGGGTGATATTAAATGAAGGAGTTTATTAGTACTTATTTACTTCCTTTTTTAGCAACCGTAATAACTGGTGTTATAAGTTATGTTGGAGTGCAATTAAAAAAGGCATACACTAAGTATGCTAATACAAAAACGATAAACGAAATAGTAGAGGCAACCGTTTTGTATGTTGAACAGATAAATAAAAATAAAGAAACATCAAGTAGTGAGAAATTTGATGAAGCAAAAGAAAAGGCACAAGAGTGGCTTGATAGTGAAGGATTAAAAGTAAGTGATACACAATTAGAAATAATAATAGAAAGTGCGGTTAAAAAAATAGATAAATAAAAAGGAACTTAGTAGCTGTAAGTTCCTTTTCCTATTTGGGTATCTTCATATGGATTATTAATAGAAAATGAGAATTCTTTATCCATTTCTGGCTCTTTTAATTCTAGGTTTATTTCCATGGCATCAACTATTTCATTTAGGCTTTGTTTATAATATTCAAAGTAGTATATTCCGCTAATCGTATGATCATAACCTGATAAATATAATCTTTGAGTACCAATAAAATCATCACTTGTTATGTTTCTTGAATTAAAGATTATGTTTTTAAAAGTGTCAAAACCAGTTATCATTGTTTCTTTATCAATGTTAGTATCAACGTTGTCACCTAATATATCTAAAATATCATATATTTCTGATAAACTATCTATTCCTTTTAATTTATTTACGATTGCTTTTACTATTTGTTGTTGGTTTTGTCCTCTTACAAAATCATTACTATTATAATTTGAATATTTTCTTCCACAGTATTGTGGCCAAGTATGACGATTTCTTGCAAAGGCAAGGGTTTGCTCACCATTTAGTGTTTGATATCCTTTTTCTAAATAAATGGTGTTTTTACCAAATCTTCTTTTTGAATCACTTTCACAAAAAGCGTAAGGTATGTCAACGTCTATTCCTCCTAATGCATCAACAAGTGAGATAACACCTTGGAAGTTTACTTTTACCCAGTAATCTATTTCGATACCAGTAAAGTTTGTTATTGTATCCATAACACAATCAGCACCATATAAAGCAGCTGAATTAATTTTGTTTTTAGCTTTTGATCTTGTGCATACGATAGGGACTCTTGTATCTCTTGGAATACTAAGAACCGTTGCGTTCATTGTATGTGGATTAAACGTTATAAGCATTAGCGTGTCACCATTAAATGAGTTACTTTTAGCAAGTGAATTAGTATTACTATCAACACCCATAAGAAGTATAGTAAATGGCTCGTCTAAAGTTTTTCCAGTCGTACTGGTTGTTTTTTTAGCTTCTTGTGTTTTTTCATATATAACTTTTGTTTCATCAGCAATGTTTTCGTATCCTTCGTAACTTGCAAATAATGATACGTAAGAAGAACTTACGAACATAGCATCAATTTCACCATCATATAAATCATTAAGCATATCTACATATTCATTATAACTAACTAAGTTATCTTCATCTATATTTTCATCTTCGACGATTTGCATAGGAAGGATGTATCCTTCTTGGTTATCTTCATCACTTATAATACCTATTTTAGCATCATCATCTTTAACATCATTAATTGATTCATAACTAGAATCACTAAGAACGATAATACTAGATGAGTAACCCGCTTCGTTACTTGTTATTTTAGATAGTGATGATGAGATTTTGTTTATGTTAACCGTAATAAATATTTCCACTGCAATAAATAATATTAAAAATAAGAAGTACCAAACGTAACTTTTAGTTTTGTTTTTCTTTATGCATTTAAATCCTCGCACCGTAAATATAACGATAAATAATGCTGTTAAAATAATTATTCCATAAACAATGTACGTCATGAAACTTTTTGATGAATTGTAATAAAATACCGCATCAACGAAATATGCACTTGATATATAATAAATAATCAAGAGTGGAAAAAGTAAAAGTACGGCTTTTTTTAATTTCTTTTTTTTCTTTTCCAAAATATCACCTCATGTTACCAAGTAATTATACAACAAAATTATACAAAAAACAATTATATGCAAATTATAAAAATATATTATATTATTATAATGCTTTTAAAATAAAAGAATATTCTTGTGTTCATTTACAATACTTTACAAATTAAATGTTTTTTAGATAAATTAAAATATATTACGACAAACTTCTATGTTATAATTAATATGAATAGGAGTTGGTTACATGAAGATATGTAAAAAGTCATTTTACTTATTAACGTTATTTACTGTTATGGTTACCTTTTCCTTATTTATAGGTAAGGTAAATGCGGGATCTTATGATTTATATCAAGTAAGATATAAATGTCCGGTTAGAACTGAGGCATCTGATAAGTCATCTTCAATTAAAAATGGTAATGATACTGTTTATGTATATCCTAACCAACAACTTGAGTACATAAAAAGCGCAACTGGTCCTAATGAGGGTAATAATAATGCTACTTGGTACGCGGTAAAGTTTGATTATGCTGCAAGAGAATATACTGGTTATGTTGCTAAAGCTTGTATGTATGATGTTAAGACTTATTCATATAGTGATGATACATCGTTTGAACAAAGCATAAGCTCATTTCCAGATAGCTATAAACCATATTTAAGAAAATTACACGCAATGCATTCTAACTGGACTTTTAAAGCTGACTATACTGGTTTAGACTGGGAGGCTTCCGCAGAAGCAGAAAGTCAAAAAGGAACTAGTGCGATTAGTTATTTATATCCATCTTTAATATTTAAAGATAGTATGAATCCAAACGGAATAATAGTTGATGGGACCAGCTGGTACGCACCTGCTAAAGACGCGGTAAAATACTACATGGATCCAAGAAACTTTTTAACAGAAAAAGGAATATTCATGTTTCAGTCACTTGCTTACAATTCAAGTGAAGATTCATCTGTTCAAGAACTATTAAACGGAACTTTTATGGAAGGATCATTTACTGAAAACGGCGTTAAAAAAACGTATGCCCAGGCTTTTATTGAAGCTGGTAAGGAAGCTAACGTATCAGCGGTTCACTTGGCATCACGTGCAATTCAAGAAATGGGAACCAATGGTTCTTCAGCATCTTCTGGCACGGTATCTGGTTATGAGGGCTATTATAACTTTTATAACATAGGTGCAACATCGGGTGAAGATAATTATTTAAAAGGGTTAGAGTATGCTAAAAACCAGGGTTGGAACTCAATTCAAAAGGCTATTACCGGTGGGGCTAAGTTCATTGGTTCATCCTACATTTCAATTGGACAAGATACGATATATTTTCAAAAATTTAACGTATCAAGTTATAGAACAAGACTTGAGTATACACACCAATACCAAACAAACATAATGGCTCCTGAATCAGAGTCAGCTAACATATATACTTCAAATAAGGAAAGCGGTAAGTTAAATAACAATTATACATTTATAATTCCAGTCTATAATAACAGACCAGATGCTGCATTTAAGGTATCTAGAACTGACACTGTAGGAGGTTCAACAACACCTACGCCACCAGATTCAAACCAAGGCGGAAACTCTTCATCTGATTCTGGTAATAACTCAGGAGGTTCTAATGAAAACCCATCTTTAACAGCAGAACAAATAATTAATAACGCTGGATATAAAATTGTTAATGGATACTTTACCAAAGTAACTTTAGGTGAGGATGTAAGTTCTATTAGAAGTTATTTAGAAGGTTTAGGAGCTGAAGTTTATATCACTGATAAAAACTTGAACTTTAAGTTTACTGGAAAGGTATCTACTGAAGACTTAATAACGATTAATGATAAAACTTATGAAATAGCAGTTTACGGTGATGCATCAGGTGATGGTAGTGTTAACATTAAAGACTTATTATACATTCAAAAGTATTTGCTTGGTTCACAAAGTTTAACTGAGTCAAATAAGGAAGCAGCTGACGTATCGCATGATGGAAAAATAACTATAAAAGATTTATTATTAGTACAAAAATATTTATTAGGTACTGGTAGTATCACACAATAGGAGGTATGAAATGAAAAAGTTATATAAGAAAATATTAACAGGAGCGTTCATCCTCCTTTTTGTATTTTTATTTAAATTACCAAGCATTGATGCTGCAAGCTGTAGAATAGGAGTATCTGCACCATCTAGTGCAGTTGTAGGACAAAGTTTTAAGGTTACCGTAACTGTCTCTGGTTCAGCGTCAATAGGATCATGGGAGTATACTTTAAGCTATGACTCTTCAAAGGTAAGATTAAATAGTGGACAATTACACGTGGTTGATTATGGTAATGGAAGTAAAACATCCGCAAGTTATACATATTCATTTACGGCATTAACATCAGGCACCGCAACGTTTAAGCCAGTTAATGCATCAGTTTTAGATTATTCTTCAACAAATGAATGCTTGTCATCAACTGGTTCTGCTTCCGTTAGTATGAAAACAAGGGCTGAAATAGAAGCAGGATATAGTAGAAATAATAACTTAGCATCATTATCGGTTGAAGGAGCAGAACTATCGCCTTCTTTTAACGCATCAACATTAGAATATTCGGCAACTTTACCAGTTGATACAACAAAAGCAAAAATAAATGCAACAGCAGCGGATTCTACTGCAACTATTTCTGGTACTGGTGAAATAGACGTTGTTGATGGACTTAATAAAATTGAAGTAGTAGTCACTGCACAACACGGAGAAAAAAAGACTTACGTAATAAACTTAACGGTCGAAGAATTAGATCCGATAAACGTAAAAGTTGGTGGCAAAAACTACACTATAGTTAGAAAATCAGGACAAGTAGAAAATATTCCGATTGGTTTTACGGAAACTAAAATAACGATAGAAGATCAAGAGGTTACAGCTTATGAAAATAAAGAAGCAGGACTTACGTTAGTTGCTTTAAAAGATGAAGAAGGCGAAGTTAGTTTATTCATTTATGATGCTAAAACAAAAAAATTCTCTAAATTTAATGAAGTAGCTGGAAGCGGTCTTTATTTGCTAATTTTAGATGAGGCAGAAGAAGATATTCCATATGGATTTAAAAAATCAAGTGTTAAAATTGGTAATGATAAAGTAACTGCTTATAGATATGTTTTAGATGATGATAAAAACTATTACTTAGTTTATGCACAAAACTTACAAACGGGTGATAAAGGCTTTTATGTCTATGATAAAGAAGATGCATCTTTTCAAAGGTATTATGAAAACCTAGATAATTCTAAAAACACCATTATTATGTATTTATTTTTTATAGCAGCAGGATTACTTTTAATTGTTTTATTAATAATTTTAATAAGTTTATTTAAAAAGATATTTACTAAAAAAGAACGGAAAATAGAAAAATATCAAAATAAAATAAATAAATTAAAAGAAAAATTAAATAAAGAAGAAAATAATGATAATGATTCATATGATATTGAAAGTGTAGATGAAAGACCTGTTATAAAAAAAGTTGAAGACGACTTTGAAGTACCAAAAAAATCAAGAAAAGAGCGTAAAGAAGAACTAAGGGAAGCAAAAAAAAGATTAGATAAACAAAAACCTAAGTATCGTAAGCTTTCATTAGAAGAAGATAATGAAGATGATGATTTTTAAAAGAAATCTTAAGTAAGGTTTCTTTTTTTTGACAATATTTTTAAAAATAGTTTATATAATAGAAAGCTAAAAAAACGAAAGGGACTATTATATGAACTATTATAATGAAATAAAACAACAGTTAATAAATAATGAAGTATATAAAAAAGTAAAAGATATATCAAAAAACAGAAGTGATTTAACGACTTATTATAATGTTGGCAAACTCTTAAGCGAAGCAGGTAAAAACTATGTTGAAGGAATAATGAAAAAGTATTCAATTAAATTGACTGAGGAATTAGGTAAAGGTTATAATACTTCTTCTTTAAAAAGAATGAGACAATTTTATATTATGGTACAAAAAAGTGCGACATTGTCGCACCAATTAGTGTGGAGTCATTATGTTGAACTTCTTTCATTAAAGGATTTAAATAAAATTAATTATTATATAAAAATTACAGAGGATTGGAACTTATCAGTAAGAGAGTTAAGGAAAAGGATAAAAAGTAATGAATATGAAAGATTAGATGACAAAGCAAAAGCGATGTTAATAAAAAAAGAGGAACCTAAAGCAGAAGATTTAATAAAGAATCCAATACTCATTAAAAATATGTATGATAAGGATAATATAACCGAGAAATTACTAAAGAGGTTAATATTAGAAAATATAGATGATTTTTTAAAACAACTTGGTGTAGGATTTACTTATGCTAGTAATGAATATCCAATAAAAATAGGAGATAGGTATTACTATATAGACATTCTTTTATATAACATAAAAGATAATAGATATGTTGTTTTAGAACTAAAAAACACGGAATTAAAAAAAGAACATTTTGGACAAATTAAAACGTACATGAACTACATTGATAAAAATGTAAAAACACCCAATCAAAATCCAACATTAGGCATTATTTTGTGTAAGAAAGATAATGAATTTATCTTTGAATATGTTCCAAATGACAACGTAATAGATAGAGAATATGAGTTAGTATAGGTTTAAATGATGTGTACAAGCTGTTTTTAACGTGTTATAATCATTCTAGGAGATATTTATGAAGAAAGTAATGTTTATTTCAAGCATGGGTGGTCATTTAACAGAACTTATGCAGCTTAAAAGTATTTTTAAAGATTATGATTATAAAATAGTAACTGAAAAACATAAATCAACGATTGGATTAAAGGCAAGGTATAAAAGTAAAATAGATTATCTTTTAACAGGAAATAAGGATCATATGTTAAGATATTTATTTGTTATGCCAATTAACGTAATTAAAAGTTTTATAATATTTTTAAAATTTAAACCAGATGTTGTTGTAACAACTGGAGCCCATACTTGTGTTGCTATGTGTTATATAGCCAAGTTATTTAAAAAGAAAATAATATACATAGAGTCTTTTGCAAACATAGAGTCTAAAACGCTTACAGGAAGACTTATTTATCCGATTGCGGATATCTTTATCGTCCAGTGGCATTCAATGCTTAAACTTTATCCTAAAGCGGTATGTGAGGGGTGGATTTTTTAATGATATTAGTACTTTTGGGAACTCAAGATAAACCATTTGAAAGAATATTAAAAGCGGTTGCAAAAGAAAAGAAAAAGGGTAATATTAAAGACAAAATAATCGCTCAAATAGGATGCACTAATTTTAAGGATGATAATATAAAAACCTTTGATTTTACATCTAAAGAAGAAATAGAAGCATTAATAGATAAGTCAAGAATAATAATTACTCACGCAGGCGTTGGAACTATCATAGAATGTTTAAATAAAAACAAAAAAGTAATTGTTGCACCAAGACTAAAAAAGTTTGGTGAACATACTAATGATCATCAACTTGAAATAACAAAAGAATTTGCCTTAAAGGGTTATGTACTTCCTTTATATGATGTTAAGAATTTATCTAAAGTGTTAGAAAATATAAAGTCTTTTAAACCAGTAAAATATGAATCTAACTCGGAAAATTTCAGATTAAAAATAAAAGAATATATAGATAAATTATAGATACTTAATAAAGTATCTTTTATTATGACATAATTTTTTTATAAAAAAATGTAAATTAAATATGTAAGGACTTTACACATTGCCCTTATTTTTTTGACGTTTTTTAATTACTTTAGTATAATTAAGTTGGTGGTGTTTATGAAAAAAATAACAATACTTGCACTTCACTTAGGTTATGGTGGAGTAGAAAACGCGGTTGCAACACTTGCAAATTTACTATGTGAAAAATATGATGTTGAGATTTTATCAGTTTATAGATTATATAATGATCCGGTATTTAAAATAGATGATAAGGTAAAAATAAGATATATATCTAACATTAAACCTAATAAAAAAGAAATGATTTATTATCTAAAGAAGAAAAACTTTAGTATGCTTTTTAAAGGACTAGGTGCTAGTTTAAAAACAGGTTATGTTAAATATGTTAAAACGGCAATGGAACTTAGAAAGCTAGATACAGACGTTGTTATATCAACACGTACGGTACATAACTTTTTGGTTTCAAACTTCGTTAAAAAGGGCATTAAAAAAATAGCTTGGGAACACAATCATCATAATAATAACAAAAGATACATAAGTGCTTTAGTAAATTCTTGTAAAAAGATGAATTACTTAGTTACGGTATCCAAAGAACTTAAAGAGTTTTATGAACAATACTTAGGTAAAAAAGTATATTATATTCCAAATTGCTTAGATAATATTCCAAGTAAATTATCAAAACTTGATTCTAAAAATTTAATTAGTGTTGGAAGATTATCAAAAGAAAAGGGATTTGATGATTTGTTAAAACTATTTAAAAAGATAAGTCAAAAACATACTGATTGGCATTTAAACATCGTTGGTGATGGAATGGAGAAAAACGATTTATTAGATCTTGCTAAAGAACTAAAATTAGGTGATAAAGTAACTTTTCATGGATATCAAGATAAAGATTACATAAATGATTTATTACTTGATAGCTCAATTTACGTAATGACATCTAGAACCGAAAGCTTTGGTCTTGTTTTAATAGAAGCGATGAGTTATGGAATTCCATGCGTAAGTTATACATCAGCGCAAGGTGCAAATGAAATAATAGATGATGGTAAAAATGGTTATTTAATAAAAGATCGTAATGAAGATGAGATGATAAGTAAAATAGATTTACTTATAAATGATGAAAAATTAAGAAAGAAATTAGGTAAAGAAGCAAGAGTTAAATCAAAACTATATTCTAAAGAAAACGTTTTAAAAAGCTGGAATAAGTTAATAAATAAAAGAAAGTAGGGATTATTGTGAAATTATCAGTTGTGGTACCTTGTTATAATGAGGCTTTATCTTTAAATGAGTTTTATGATTCATTATCTTTGGCTTTAAAGGAAAATAAAATAAGTTATGAACTAATTATGGTGGATGATGGATCAAGTGATGATACTTATCAAAAACTATTAGATTTAAACAAAATGGATAAAAACGTAAAAATAATTAGTTTTTCAAGAAACTTCGGTAAGGAGCAAGCAATGTATGCTGGTCTTAATTATGCTAGTGGAAATTATGTTGCAATAATGGATGCAGACCTTCAGCATACGCCAAAAACATTGATTGAAATGTATAATAAACTAGTTGAAAATAAAGATTATGATGTTGTTTGTGCTTATAAAGCTCATAGAGCGGATGAAGGATCAATAAAAAGAACACTTACGTCTTTATTTTATAAGATAAACAATAAAATATCAGACGTTAAATTACTTCCAGGCGCTAGTGATTTTAGAGTGTTTACAAAAGATGTGTGCAACGCAATATTATCTTTTAAAGAAAAAACAAGGTTTTCAAAAGGAATATTTTCTTGGATAGGTTTTAATACTATATATGTTCCATACACCCCAGAAAGAAGAATGCACGGAACATCTAAATGGCCAATATTTAAACTTGTTAAATACTCTTTGGGTGGAATTATATCTTTTTCAACGTTACCTATAAAAACGGTATTCGTTGTTGGAATCTTAATATTTCTAATAGGTTTAATTAACTTTGTTTTAATGGGTAATTTATCTCATAGAACAATTATACTGTTTATTGGTTTTGTAATGCTTTGTATTGGTGTTATTGCACTATATATTTCAAGAATTTATAGTAACCTACTTGATAGACCTACTTATATAATAAAAAATAAAATAGGTTTTACTTTCAAAAATGAAAAATAATTATTATATTTTAAATACAGTCAATTTATTTGGCTGTTTTTAATTTTTATGATAGAATTATGTTGTGGTGATATAAGATGCAAGATAAAATAATAGAAGTGTTAAAAATAGTTATTTCGGTAATGGCTTTTACCGCGGTGTTATTTCCAATTGTTAAATGGATAAGCTATCACGTTGGAGCTTTAGATTATCCAAATGAAAGAAAGGTTCATAAAAAACCTATGCCCGTTATGGGAGGCTTAATGATTTATTTTGGATTTATTTTTGGATACATGCTTTTTGCTCCTCAAAACACACAAATGCTTGCGATTTTAATAGCAAGTTTCATAGTTGTAATAACAGGTATTCTTGATGTTATAAAACCATTAAAAGCAAGGCAGAAGCTAGTGGGACAATTAGTTGCGGCTTTAATTATTGTTTTTTACGGAAAAATACTTTTAAATGATATATCTGCATTTGGTTATTACATTGATTTTGGTTGGCTTGCATATCCAATTACCGTTATTTTTATTGTAGCGTTAATGAATTGTATTAATCTTATAGATGGATTAGATGGTTTAGCTGCCGGAATATCAAGCATTTTCTTTGCAACCATTGGTGTAATAGCATTTATCATGCATAACATAGGATCTTTAGAGATAACGATTGCGTTTATCATGCTTGGTGCTTGTTTAGGCTTTTTAATATTTAACTTTAACCCATCAAAGATTTTTATGGGTGAGATTGGATCCATGTTTCTAGGATTTATGATCGCGGTTGTTTGTCTTTTGGGATTTAAAGCGGTTACTTTAACATCACTTGTTGTTCCTATGCTAATACTTGCAATACCAATCCTTGATACTTTATTTGCAATATTAAGAAGGATAATTCATCACAAACCTATATATGAAGCAGATAAACAGCATCTTCATCATCAACTTTTAAATAAGAAGTTTTCTCAAAGAACAACGGTATTAATTATATATGCAGTAAGCATTTTGTTTTCATTAGCATCAATTTTCTACATATTAAAAGATAGAAAATATGGTATCATAATATACGCTATTTTGGTTATTTTAATAACTTGGGTAGTTTTAACAACTGACATATTAACTGATAATGCTAAGCTTAATTTGAAAAAAATAAGTTTTCACAAGAAAAAAAAAGATAAAAACGTAACGAGTAATAAGAAAGGATGATTTGACAAAATTATCCTTTTTTGTTATTATACGCACCATAAAAGAAAGGGGTGAAATAAAATGCTAGATTTTTCACTTAAGCTTTTTGATTTAACAGACGATTTTACGCTTGAACAATTAGAAAAAGCATATCATGATTTAGAAAAAAATAATATTAAATATAATATATATAACGAAGCTTATTTATTTTTAAAAAGTTATTTAAATAAAAAAACTGATGATTTTAAGCCTAGACAAGAGACTAAAGTTTTAGCTGATGAAATAATAAATGATTATGAAAATAACAAATTAGTTATTATGAATCAAATTAGAAACATATTAGAATTTATAAATGAACCTAACAAACAAATATATTTAAACGATTTAAAATCATTATTAAGAAACGCACCGTTTGATTATGAAAAAAATCCAAAAGGTACCATAGAATTATGGGGTTTATATAGTAAATATAAAGATGCTTCTGATTATTATAGAATTACAAATAAAAAGTAATATGAAATTAATGATACAGTTCTGTACATTAATTTTTTTTTGTGTTATTATATATTTATAATATGGAGGTAAACGTTATGGATAATAGTACTTTAGATGGAATATTATTTTATAGCATAGATGGTAAGTTAATTGATAATTTAAGCTTAAATAACAACGTATTAGATAATAAAAAGGAAATTAAAACTTCAAAAGAATTTAATATTGCTTTAAAAAAGGTAACTCAAAAGGATATTAATTTCTTACAAAATAAAGTTATTAATATAATTAAGAATATCAAAAAGAATTTAGCTATGAATAATACTTTTATACAAAATGAAATAGATGATGATATTAAAAATATAGATAATATAATAAATGATGTAGAAGGATTAATCAGCAAATTAATAATAGATAAAAATAGTATAAAAATAGGTATCTTTTCATCAAATAAAAAGGCAAAAAAGCAAGAAGCAAAAAATTTAGAAAAGAGTATAAACTATTTATCTAAATCTTTAAATGATATTATTTCAATAAAAAATGAATATAATAAATTGATTGATAGAACCAAAAGCTTAGACGAATTACAAGTATATGATAAAGAAGAAGAAAAACAAAAGGAAGATCCACTAGAAAGAACAATTAATTTTTATATGAAAAGACAAAGTTAGTTTTATTTAAGGAAGTTGATTTTATGAAAGTTCTTTTGTATACTGAAAATCAAAAAGTTATTGGTAAGTCTGGCCTTGGTAAAGCAATAAAGCATCAGATAAAGGCATTAGAAAATGAAGGCATAAATTACACTTTAAACACTCATGATGATTATGACATTCTTCATATTAACACTTATTTTCTAAAGTCATATTCACTTGCAAAAAAAGCAAAGAAAAAAGGTAAAAAAATAGTTTACCATGCTCATTCAACAGAAGAGGATTACAAAGATGGATTTATTTTAGCCAAACAAACATCACGCCTATTTAAAAAATGGATAATTAAATGCTATAAATTAGGAGATGTAATAATTACTCCAAGTTTGTATTCTAAACGTTTACTAGAGGGCTATAAGGGCCTTGAAGATAAGAAAATATATGATGTATCAAATGGTATTGATTTAGAATTCTTTAAGCATGATAAATCTTTAAGAAATAAATTCAGGAAAAGATTTGGTTTTAAAGAAAATGACAAGGTTATTTTTTCCGTAGGATTGTACATTGAAAGAAAAGGAATTACTGATTTCGTGGAACTTGCAAAAAGATTTCCACAGTATAAGTTTATTTGGTTTGGTTATAGTCCTTTGAAAGCAGCTACAAAACCGGTTAGACGTGCAGTTAAAACCAAGTTGGATAATCTTACTTTTGCGGGATACGTTGAACCTCAAATAATAAAAGAAGCAATGAGTGGAGCCGATTTATTTTTGTTTTTAACAAAAGAAGAAACTGAAGGTATCCCACTAATTGAGGCCTTGGCTTGTAAGTGTAATACCATAGTAAGGGACATTGGAGCTTTCGATTATTTAAAAGATAAAAAAGATGTATATAAAGCAAAAGATTTAGATGATTTTGAAAAGAAAGTAAAATTATTTTTTCAAGGGAAATTAAAAGATTTAACCGAAAATGGATATAAAGTAGCTAAAACAAAAGACATAAATGACGTTGGTAAAAAACTAAAGAAAATATATGAAAGTTTATAACATTCTATAAATTTAGAATGTTTTTTTTATTTTACAGGGGAATTTTAAAAAATATGGAGAATTATAAATTAGAAGGAAGTTTAAATGTACGAGTTGAAAGAAAACATAGATATAAGAAATTTAATATATGAAGTAAGAGGAAAGCAGGTAATGCTTGACAGTAACTTAGCGGTGCTTTATGGATGTAAAAATGGTACAAAAGAAATAAATGGGGCGGTAAAAAAACAATTCATTAAAATTTCCAGAAAGATATTGCTTTAAATTAAATGATACAGAATATAATCATTTGCGGTCAAAAATTTTGACCACAAATGCTAATATGAATAGAAGTAACCCAACAGTCTTTACCGAACAAGGTATATACATGTTAGCGGGCCATATTAAAAGCAAAAATAGCAACCGAAGCAACAATTAAGATAATGGATACTTTTGTTAAAATTAGACGTTTAATAAACGAAAATAAAGACATATTTAAAAGAGTAATAGAAATAGAAAATAAAACAGATTATATAGAAAGTGCTTTAAAAGAACACGATAACAAAATGGAAGATAAAGAATATTTAGAAAACTTAATAGAAAGGACTAGATAGATGTACAAGTTAAAAGAAAATATAGATATAAAAAATTTAATATATGAAGTAAGGGGTAAACAAGTAATGTTTGACAGTGACTTAGCGGTGCTTTATGGATGTAAAAATGGTACAAAAGAAATAAATCAGGCGGTAAAAAATAATCCATTAAAATTTCCAGAAAGATATTGCTTTAGAATTAGTGAAATTGAAAAAAAGCGTTTGAAGTCAAAAATTTTGACTTCAAACTATACTAAAGGCGGATCAAGAAAAGGTAATACGGTATTTACAGAACAAGGTATATACATGTTAGCAACCATATTAAAGACAAAAGTAGCAACTGAAGCAACAATTAAGATAATGGATACTTTTGTTAAAATGAGAAGTTTAATAAACGAAAATAAAGACATATTTAAAAGAGTAATAAAAGTAGAAAATAAAACTGATTATATAGAAAGTGCTTTAAAAGAACACGATAACAAAATAGAAGAATTATTTGATAAGTTTGAAAGAAAAGAAGACTTAAAAAGTAAGTTGTTCTTTGATGGAGAAATATATAATGCCTATAGTCTTTTGGTAGACATTATAAGTAAGGCAAATAAAGAAATTATAATACTAGATAACTTTGTAGATAAAATAACGCTTGATATTCTATCTAAAAAGAAGGTAAACGTTATGGTGCTTTTAATAACAGATGATAAAAAATCGAAACTAACAAAAACAGATATTAAAAAATTTAATA
>DVMT01000016.1 GCA_018714855.1 Candidatus Aphodocola excrementigallinarum | reverse complement strand
AGTAATACTTTGCATTTAGAAAACAATAATTTAAAAAATGGTTTTTATGATGAAAACGGAAATACGTATTATTATGAAAATGATGGAAAAGTAACTGGATTAAAAAACATAGATGGTGTTAATCATTATTTTTCTCCATCAGGTAAATATTTAGGAACAACTAAAGTAAAAGTGGTAGATGTAAGTTATTATCAAGGTGATATTAATTGGGATACGTTTGCAAGTGAAAGTGATTGTTATGGGGTAATATTAAGACTTGGTTATTATGATACTTTAGATAAAAAATTTGAAAGAAATATAAATGAAGTAAAAAGATTAGGTATTCCATACGGAATATATTTATTTAGTTATTCAACAACGTTAACAGGAGCAAAAAAAGAAGCAGTATTTACTAATAATATGATTGATAAGTATGATTTAAATCCTACTTTAGGTATATATTATGATATAGAGTCTTGGTCTAGTTCTAACGGTTCATCATCAAATGAAATATCAAAGGATATGTATGATAAGATAGTTAAAACTTACGCTGATGAAGTAAGTAGTCACGTTAATAGTAATTATAAAGTAAAGGTATATTCTGGCCGTTGGTACGCGATGAATAGACTTGGTTCTTTATCTAAAAGCTACGTTGATTGGGTGGCAGAGTATAATAGCACCTTGAAGTATGATGGCCCATACTCCATGTGGCAGTATACTTCAAAAGGAAGCGTTCCGGGAATTACTGGTAACGTTGATATAAGTTATTTATATTAAATAAAAACTAGCTAAGATTTTTCTTAGCTAGTTTTATTTAGAACCATCTTCTTGGAGGATATGGTCTTGGTGGCATTGGAGGATATGGATAATATACTGGTCTATTTGGTCTCCAAAAATTTGGTGCAAGGGCTGCTCCTGTTACTCCTCCAAGTAAGAATGGAAATACGAATCCTCCAGCTAATCTTTCATCGTTTTGATTTGGATTATTGTAGCCGTATGGAACATAATAACCGTAATTGGTATTATTCATTGGAATTTTAGTTTCATTTTGATAACCTTGATTCATTTAAATCACCTTCCTTATGGTATTATATGTATTATTGCTTATATGTGCTATAGTATTATAAATTGACATAACAATAATATAATGTTAATATATGGAGCATTAAAAAGGTGGTATTTGAATGGAAAAAAAATTAAAAAGGTTTGAAAATAAAAAAAGTTTTAATGGTAGGTGGAAATGAATCAATTGGAGTTCCATGTTCAGTATTAGGAAAAAATAAAAAAGGTTTTATGCAATTATTATATGAAGAACTTATTAAGGAAGAAATTAATATTGGTGTAATTGATTTATTTTCTATGTTTATAAATAAAAGTTGGAACATTGATGAGGTTTTAAAACATAACTTAACTTTAAAAGAAATAAAAAACATGCAAAAAGCAGCGGTTATGATAAATAGACAAGATTTTTTTAACAAACTTTTTGTGTCCAAGGATTTAGAAAACTTAAGTACTATAAAACCAGATGATGATAAAAAAAGAATTACTGATTTATTAAAAGAGTATTAAAACGTAATTATGATATATCAAAGTGGTTCTAATAACTTAATGTATCAGATGCAAGCAAATCCACTTGGTGCTGTTTTGGATAAAAACATGAGGAATAGAGCTTTAGAATTAATGAGTGATAATACTACTTTACATCAAGTGATTTCTAATATGGAAAATAACATTGATAATTTGCTTTCAATTAATAATGAAATGGAAATATATATGCTTGGTTTATACGTGCCAAAATTATTTAGTTCGTTAGCAAAACATAGTAATAGTTTTAAGATAATGTCAGATTTTATAGAAGAGTTTAATTATATGGTTGAGGCTTTAGCATCTAAGTACATGATTAATTATGTTGATATAACTCCTATAAGTAAATACTATGCAAAAGGTGGTATGGATATTCATTGTACAAGAAAAGGTCACGAAGCTTTAGCAAAGATAATGATGAATAATATTTTAAATAATAATGATAATAACCTAATTCATGTCACAGAAAAAACTTTTAATTATGATAATACCGGTTTAGATGGAATGATAAATGATGCCAAAAAAAGACAAAAAACTTATGATGATGCGTTAAAAAACAAAGATTATGATGATACAATATTAAAAACATTTGAAGATAAAGATAGAGAAAGTCTTTGCAAATCCCTTATAAAAGAACATCAAAAAGAACAAAAAGTGTATGAAATAGCTAAAAAACTATAATACGCACATTGGTGCGTATTATTTTTTTAAACATAATATTTTATAAAAAATAATAACGTGATATAATAATTGTGTATAAGATTGTGGTGATAAAATATGAATAAAATAAAAGTAATGAATGACGTTTTGGCTAATAAAATAGCAGCAGGGGAAGTTGTAGAAAAATGTGTGTCGGTAGTTAAGGAATTGGTGGAAAATAGCGTTGATGCAGGATCAACTGAAATTAAAATAGAAGTTGTTGAAGCAGGAACTAAACTAATAAAAGTAGTTGATAATGGATCTGGTATGTCAAAGGAAGATGCGCTTTTAGCATTCCAAAGACATGCAACAAGTAAACTTTATGATGAAATGGGTCTATTTAGAATATCGTCATTAGGATTTAGAGGTGAGGCACTTCCTTCTATTGCGGCCGTATCTAAAGTAGAGCTTAAAACATCTACTGGTAAAGTTGGAACAAAAATAATTATAGACGGTGGCAGGCTAATTAAACAAGAAGCATCAGATGCAAGAAAAGGTACTGAAATAATGGTTGAAAACTTATTTTATAACACACCGGCAAGATTAAAGTATTTACATAGTTTATATAGTGAACTTGCTAATATTTGTGAGTACGTAAATAAAATGGCTTTATCTTATCCAGAGATAAAATTTAAGTTAACAAGTGATGATAAAGTATTATTAAATACGGATGGATCAGGCAATTTACTTAAGGTAATTAAAGAAATCTACGGCTCAGACGTTGCACGCAGGATGAGAAAAATATCAGTGTTTAACGATGATTATGACGTGGATGGTTTCGTGTCTCTTCCAGAGGTTACAAGATCAACAAGAACTCATATGGTAACTCTTGTTAATAAAAGGGTAGTTAGAAACGCTGAATTAAATCGTGCGATAAATGATGCTTACCACACATATAAACCAGAGACTAGGTATCCGATTGTTGTTTTAAACATTAATACTGATCCATCTTTAATTGATGTAAACGTTCATCCAGCAAAACTAGATATTAAATTTAGTAATTTTGAGGACCTAAAAGAACTTATTAAAAACGGTATTAAACAGGTACTTGGTAAAGCCCTTTTAATACCTAAAATAGAAAAAAAAGAAGTCAAAAAACAAAACGTACAAGAGCAGCAGCTTAATTTAGAAAGACAAAACGTAATCGAAAACGAAACAATAGATTACTCTTTATTTGATGATGATATGTATAGTGTAAATGAAGAACTTCAAATAGAAGAAAAGAAAAAAGAAGATGAACAAGAAGATAAAAAATTTTATAATGAAGAAAAAAAGAAAGTTATAATGCCAGAAATGTATCCTATTGGACTTGCTAAAGGAACATATATAATTTGTCATAACGAACTTGGAATTTATTTAATTGACCAGCATGCTGCAAAAGAAAGAATAAATTATGAGGGATACAAAAAAGCCTTTGGAAACCCAAACGAAAGTAGTATAAAAATGCTTGTTCCACTTATTTTAGACTTTCCTTCTAATGAATTTATTATAATAAAACAAAACTTAGATGTTTTAAGAAACATGCATTTTGATATTAGTGAATATGGCAATAATTCGTTTATTGTAAAAGAACATCCTACTTGGTTAAAACAAGGCTATGAGGAAGAATCAATTAAGAAAATTCTAGAGGTATTAATAAGTGAGGAAAAGAACTTTTCAATTGAAAAATTTAGAGAAAAAGCCGCGATCATGTTAAGCTGTAAAATGGCTATTAAGGCTAACATGAACATCAGTCTAAAAGAGATGGAAGCTTTAATAGATGATTTAAGACGGTGCGAAAATCCATATACTTGTCCTCATGGAAGACCAACAACAATATTTTTTAGTAATTATGAACTTGAAAAAATGTTTAAAAGGGCTATGTAATTTGACATGGCCTTATTTCATGTTATAATATCTCGTAAAGAAGGAAAAAAGGTATGAAACTAAATGAAGAACAAATAAATAAGTTAAAGTATGAATGCGATACATGTTTTATAGATATGGGTAAACTATGTAAAATATCCGATAATTATAAAAAGTTAGAACAAGGTTCTTTTGCACAATGCTATACAGACTTTAATAGTATTTTACTAAAAAAGTATTTTGCAAATCCACATCTTGATTCAAGTGAAACCGGTCAAGTTATATATACTTATAAAGATGTTGTTGATAATCTAATTAACATATATAAAATAAAACAAGAAGATAGTGCGATACCTATTAAATTTTATGTTGTAGATAATGATCTTAAAATGTATAAAGAACCATTTATGAAAGGTGATAAACTAGAAGCTATTAAGGATAAAGACTTAAGTGAGATAAAAAGTGCATGGTATTATGCTTATTATTTAGCAAGGTTTTATGCAGATAAAAACATTACCATGTATGATTTAAATCCAAATAATTGTAATATTTATGATGGAAGATTACTTATATATGATTTAGATTTCTACAAAGAGGAAAATAATAAAGATTTAGCTCTTATAAATAATTATGAAATAGTAAATACGTGTTTTGCTAATTTTTTTGAAGATTATTATTTTGATTTTAATTATAAAACTAATTTAAAAGATTATTATAAAACAAAATTTTGTGATGATTTTTTTGATGAGTTTTATGATAATACAAAAAGTAATTGTAAAACTTTAAAAGAAGCATATAAAAAGATGCATTTACAATAATGAGAAAGGTGATTTTATGTCTATCGAAATAAGTGCTTATGATAAATTTAA
>DVMT01000015.1 GCA_018714855.1 Candidatus Aphodocola excrementigallinarum | reverse complement strand
TTATTATGTTTCACGTGGAACATTGTTATTGAAAATAAAAAGCACACACAAAAAGAGGTTATTAAGGCTGCTACCTCTCGGTCCTGACCTAGTTCTAACATTTTTGTTGTGCAAGAATATTTTATTATATTATTGATAAATAATCAAGTTTTATTTTAATGTTTCACGTGGAACATTAAAAAAGACCTTTAATTGGTCTCTTTTTTGGATTCTTCTTCTATTTCTTCATCAGGATCTTCTTTATCTACGATTGATACAGTTGATACTTTTTGACCTTCTCTTAAATGCATTAATCTTACACCTTGAGTTACCCTACTCATCTTTGATACGTTTTCTAGAGAAATTCTAATAACAGTTCCTTGATCAGTAATAATCATTAAGTCTTTATCACCAATTACTGTTTTAAATGCTACAATTGTACCATTCTTTTCTGTTATATTTAATGTTTTAACACCTTTACTTCCTCTGTGGGTTAAGCGATATTCATTTATATCAGTACGTTTGCCATATCCATTTTCAGTAACTACAAGTACGTCCACATTATCTTTTGCTATTTCAGCGCCAACACAGAAACAATCTTTTGATAATTCAATACCTTTAACACCACTTGCAGTTCTACCCATTACTCTTATTTCATTTTCATTAAATCTAATCATTCTACCATTATTAGATGCTATAACTATATCATCGTTACCACTTGTAAAGAAAACGGATAATACTTCATCTTCTTCTTTTAAAGTTATAGCTATTTTACCATTTTTCCTTATACTTTCAAATTCTTGAACGTTTGTACGTTTTACTAAACCATTCTTTGTTGCAATAACTAAATATTTATTATCTTCACTTCCATCATCTAATAAAATATTATTTACTTTTTCATCTTTTTCGATTGGAAGTAAATTAATTATTGGTAAACCTTTTGATTGTCTTGAAAATTCTGGAATTTCATATCCTTTTATACGGTAAACCTTACCTTTATTAGTAAAGAATAATACGTAGTTATGAGTTGTTCCTGCTTTAAGTATTTCAACAAAGTCTTCATCATTTGTTGTCATACCTTTTATTCCAACTCCACCCTTATTTTGAATTTTATAAGTATCTGTTTTCATTCTTTTAATATAACCATTATGAGTTAAAGCAATTACAATGTCTTCTTCTGGAATTAAAGATTCATCTTCTATGTAATCTATAGCGGTCATATCAATAGAAGTTCTTCTTTCATCTGCGTATTTTCTTTTTATTTCTAGCATTTCTTCTTTTATTATATCTAGAACTTTTTGTTCAGATGCTAATATAGACTTTAATTCTTCTATTTCTTTTAAAAGTGCATTTAATTCGTTTACTATCTTATCTCTTTCTAAGCCTGTTAACCTTCTTAAACGCATCTCAAGAATACTATTACTTTGAATTTCTGAAAGACCAAACTTACTTGTTAATTTTTCTTTAGCCTCACCATCATCCTTTGCACCTCTTATTATTTTTACAACTTCATCAATGTTATCAAGTGCTATTTTTAAACCTTCTAAAATATGAACTCTTTTTTCATCTTCATTTAGATCATACCTAGTTCTTCTAATAATAACTTCTTTTTGATGATCGATGTATTTTGAAATAATATCTTTTAATCCTAAGGTTTTTGGTGTTCCATTATCAATTACTAAGAAAATTATTCCATAATTTGTTTGAAAATTAGTATGTTTATATAAATTATTTAATACAACTTGTGGATTTGCATCTTTCTTTAGCGTTATTGTTATTTTTACACCATTTTTTAAATCAGTATGATAATCAGAAATTCCTTCAATAACTTTATTATGTACTAATTCTGCAACTTTATTTTTTAATTCTAAAGTATTTGTACCGTAAGGAACTTCTGTAATTACTATTTGACTATGATTTCCTACTTCTTCAATAGTTGCTCTACTTCTTATGGTTATGCTTCCTCTACCTGTTTCATAGGCTTTTTTAATACCAGAATTACCTAGAATTATGCCACCGGTTGGAAAGTCTGGTCCTTTAATATACTGCATTAAACCTAACGTATCAATATCAGGATTTTTCATATAAGCAATACATCCATCTATTACTTCTCCTAAGTTATGTGGAGGAATATTCGTTGCCATACCAACCGCTATTCCCATTGATCCATTTACTAAAACATTTGGAAATCTAGATGGTAAAACAACTGGTTCTAGGCTTGTTTCATCAAAGTTAGGCATCATATCAACGGTATTTTTTCTTATATCCCTTAACATTTCAAGTGCAATCTTTGATAATCTTGCTTCGGTATAACGATATGCTGCTGCTCCATCACCTTCAATGTTACCAAAATTACCATGCCCATCAACTAACATGTATCTTTGATTGAAATCTTGAGCTAATCTTACCATAGCCTCATAAATTGATGAATCACCATGTGGATGATAGTGTCCCATTACGTAACCTACTGTTGTTGCACTTTTTTTATGAGGTTTATCTGGTGTGTTACCTTCTTCAAACATTGACCATAATATTCTTCTATGTACTGGTTTTAAACCGTCTCTTAAATCTGGTATTGCACGTGATGTTATAACGCTCATTGAATAATCAAGGAATGACTCAGATATTTCTTTTACTATATCATTTTCATCATGTGAATCTCTTTCGTGAAAAGTTCCACCATATTCGTTTGGTTCTTCATTATTTACTTTATTTTCTTCATTATTTTCCATTTACTTCACCTCCTATATATCCAAATTCTTAACATAACGTGCATTTTCTTCAATAAATTTTCTTCTAGGTTCTACTTCTTCACCCATAAGTTTATTAAACATAGAATCTGCTGCAACACAATCTTCTACCGTTATTTTTCTTAAGGTTCTTTTTTCTATATCCATTGTTGTTTCATTTAATTCTTCTGCGTCCATCTCACCTAAACCTTTCATTCTGGCAATTTCTGCTCTTTGACGAACGTTTTCTGGTAAGGATGCTAAATAATCATCTTTTTCTTTGTCATCTAGTACGTATTTACGTGTTTTACCATGCATTATTCTAAATAATGGAGGTTGTGCGGCATATACGTGTCCTTCTTCAACAATTGGTCTAAAGAATCTATAAAATAAAGTAAGTAACAATACTCTTATATGAGCACCATCAACATCGGCATCGGTCATTATTATTATTTTATCGTATCTTAACTTAGATAAATCAAATTCATCACCAATACCTGTACCAAAAGCAGTTATTATACTTCTTATTTCTTCGTTTCCTAAAGCCTTATCAAGTCTTGCTTTTTCAACGTTTAATATCTTTCCTCTTAAAGGTAAGATTGCCTGTGTCATTGAGTCTCTACCTTTTTTAGCAGATCCACCGGCTGAATCTCCCTCGACTATAAAGATTTCTGATACTTTTGGATCTTTACTTTTACAATCTGATAATTTACCAAAAAAATTAGTTGTTGTTAAATCACTTTTTCTTGTTATTTCTCTTGCTCTTTTAGCAGCTTTACGAGCATGTGATGCTAAAAGTGCTTTATTAACAATTATTTTTGCGTCTTCTGGGTTTTCAAGTAAGAATTTTTCAAATCCTTCTGAAAATACTTTATCAGCAAGTTTTCTTACTTCTGAATTACCTAATCTTCCCTTTGTTTGTCCTTCAAACTGTGGATTTGGATGTTTACAAGAAATAATCATGGTTAATCCTTCTTTAACATCATCACCTGTTAAAGATTCATCTTTTTCTTTTAACATGTTTGTTTTTCTTGCATAACTATTAATTACCCTTGTTAAAGCACGTCTTACACCTTCTTCATGGGTTCCACCGTCATGAGTATTAATGTTGTTTACAAACGAATATATATTATCACTATATCCTGTGTTGTATTGTAAAGCAACTTCAAAAAATACGTTATCTTCCATACCTTCTAAATGAATAATATCATCATGAATTGGTGTTTTATTCTGATTAATAAACTTTACGTACTCAGAAATACCACCTTCATACAAGAATGTTTCTCCAGTTGTATCTTCCTCATCACGATCATCTCTTAAAGTGATGCGTAATCCTTTATTTAAAAACGCAAGTTCTCTTACTCTTACCTTTAAGGTTTCATAATCAAAGATATCAGTATCAAAAATATCCGGATCAGGTTTAAATGTTACCCAAGTACCAGTTCTATTTTCTTCACATTTTCCTACTATTTCTAGTGGATGTGTAGTGTGTCCTCCGTTTTCAAACCTTATGTTGTAAATATTACCATTTTTATATACGGTTACTTCTACCCAGCGAGAAAGAGCATTAACGACTGATGCACCAACACCGTGTAATCCCCCAGATACCTTGTATCCACCGCCACCAAATTTACCACCGGCATGAAGCACCGTATAAACAGTTTCTACCGTTGATATTTTCGTTTTTGGATGAATATCTACTGGTATTCCACGACCATCATCTTTTACTGTTACAGAATTATCCTTATTAATAATTATTTCTATGTTATTACAATAACCTGCTAGGGATTCATCTATTGCGTTATCAACTATTTCCCAAACTAAATGGTGTAATCCTTTTACATCTGTTGTACCAATGTACATTCCAGGTCTTTTTCTTACCGCTTCAAGTCCTTCTAAGACCTGTATATCAGAGGCATCATAATGTTCATTTGTTTTTTCTGCCATAGTTTATTCCTCCTTTTTAAAGTTTCCATTTTCCACAACGTAAATACAAGATTTTTCCTTTAACTCTTCATTTATGTCTTTTATATCAGTAGTAGTTATAAATATTTGTACGTCATCTTTAAAATAATCTATTATGTTATTTTTCTTTACTTCATCAAGCTCACTAAAGATATCATCAAGTAAAATTATTGGTTTTGTTTGCTTCTCATTAATAAAAACCTCTATTTCCGCTAATTTTAAACTTAAAATTGATAATCTTTGCTGCCCTTGTGAGCAAAATTCTGTTACATCTAAATTATTTAAATACATTTTAAAATCGTCCTTATGACAACCTAAAAGCGTAGTTTTTTGAAGCAATTCATTCGTAAATAATGAATTATACCTGCTAGTTAAAAATTCTTTTAAATCGCTTCTTTTAAGGTCATTTTCACTAATAAAACTTTTATACTTGATTTTTAAAGTACCCATCTTTGCAATGTTTTCAAATACTTTTTCTAAATAATTATTTATCTTGTTTATAAAATCATATCTAATTTTAACTAACTCAATGTTTTTTTCAATTAGTTTATCAGTAATTATACTAAAATAAGTTCTGTCAAACTTAGCGTTGTTTTTTCTTTTTAAATATTCATTTCTTTGTTTTAGAATTTGATTATATTCTTTATATAAAAATACGTAATCACTTCTAAACTGAGAAAGCTCAATATTTAAAAAACGACGTCTTACACTTGGGGATCCTTTTATAATCTCCAAATCATCAGGACAAAACATAATAACGTTAAGCCTTGATAAATAATTACTTATCTTTCTTTGAACAATGTTATCAACACTTACTTTTTTACCTTTTTCATTTAATAAAATAGATAAAGAATGAACATCTTCCATATCATTAGTAAATGCTCCTGATACTTTTGTGTATAACTCCCCACTTTTTATTAAATTTAGTTCGTTATGAGTTCGGTGTGACCTTGTTATTGCAAGAAAATAGATACTTTCAAGTACGTTTGTTTTACCTTGGGCATTATTTCCTATAAAAATATTAATATTTTTATCGAAATTAAACGTTACTTTAGAAATATTTCTAAAATTATTTAATTCTAAACTCTTTAAAAACATAATTAAGTATTTTAACGCCCATTTAAACCACCTATACCTATTTTGAATATACTACTACATGCATATTAATTATACCATAAAACAAGGCTAATTTCCCTATTATTTATAAAAAAAAGTATATTTTTTAATATACTTTATATAAATTCACTAATTCTTTTAGTTAAAACAGACTCAAGTCTTGTAGATCTTAAGACTTGATTATCAATAATTGTGTAAGAAATACCTAATTTTATTTGTTTTCCACAGGAAAACGTAATTAAAACACCATCTAATATATCTTCATACTTTAAAATATTATTATAAGAAATCCAACAACATGTAGATTTCCTAGATGATTTAGTTGGAAAAAAAATAATTTTTTTACTTTCTTCTATAATTATTGGTGATTTATGTGTTATTCCCGTTAATGTTTTAGTACCATTTACTCTTCCTTCTAGGCTACTACCAAAAAACTTACAACTATTATCAATTATCTCCCTACAAGGTAAGTTAACCATTAACTCCTTATTCATCTCAATTATTCTTGTTTTATTTTCTTTTACTGGTATTACTGCCAAAGTCTGTGCGTTTATTTCATATTCTTTCATATCCAAAACCTTCCCTTTCAAAAATATTGTCATCTATTATCCACAGTATTTTTAAAAATATTGTCAGATTTTGAATAAATAATTAAAAAAACTAGCTTTTTTGCTAGTTTAGTAGGTTTTAATTGGTAAAATTAACTGTAATAATGTTTTATCTTTTGCATCTTTTATGATAATTGGTTTTATATCAGTATTAAAGCAAAGTATTACATCTTTACTTTCTATCGTTCTTAAGGCATCCATCATGTACTTAGATGAAAAAGCTATTTTTATGTTATTATCATTGTTTTTTTCAACGTCTATTTCTTCTTCTACCTTACCTATTTCTGGAGAATTAGAAGATATGATAACTTCATTGTTTTCACATTCAAACTTAACTATGTTTTTATCTTTTTCACTTGTAAGTAAGGCTGCTCTATCTATTACGTTATAAAACTCACTTGCATTTACCTTTATTTCTACTTCAAATGAATCAGGTATTAATCTATTTACATCAGGAAAAGTACCACTTAAAACTCTTGTTTGAAATAAAGTGTTATCAAATTTAAATAATACTTTATTACTAAATATATGCATCTGAATATCATCGTCTTCTTCTTCAATGATTTTAGTTAATTCTATTAAATTCTTACCAGGAATAATTACGTTTACTTCTTCATTTACTTTATTTTGTAGTGTAACTGATTTTTTAGCTAATCTATAAGAATCTGTTGATATACATTCTAATTTATCTTCTTTAATAACAAAGTTAATACCAGTTAAAATTGGTCTGGTCTCTTGCGTTGATACCGCAAATGAGGTTTTATTTATTAAGTTTTTAAACTCGGTTTTTCTTAATATTATAGGTTCTTTTTGCTCTTCTAAGTTAAGGTTCGGAAATTCATTTGCATCCATACAATTTAAGTTAAATTCTGATTTTCCACAAGATATCAAAACTTTTATATTATCTAAAAGTTCAAAACTTACTATTCTACCTTCTAATTTTCTTATAATTTCTAATACGTATTTACCTTGTATTACGGTACTTCCTACTTCATTTATTTCTTCTAAATCTTTTTTATCAATAAAAGATTCTATACTAATATCATTATCACTTGCACTTAGGAATAATCCGTTATTTGTTAAATTAAATTTTATACCAGATAAAACAGGTATTAAGTTTTTACTTGATAAAGCTTTACTTACCTTATTTAAACTATTTAATAAAACATCTTTTTTAATACTAAATTTCATAATTTATTTCTCCTTTATATTAAATTTTTTTTTATTATTACTGTGGATAATGTGGATAACTTTGATTTTCCTTATAAAATAAAGGAAAAAGACTTATTTTTAATCCACAGCAACAGTTGAAAATTACCCCTTTATTCCACAAGCTTATTTTATTTTACTTTTTAATGATTCAATAATCATTTTAAACTGTGGATTAGTTTTTATTTCATTATCTATTTTATCCACAGAATGCATTACCGTTGAATGATCCCTTCCTCCAAATTGAATTCCTATTTTAGGAAAAGATTCATCCGTTAAAGTTCTACATAAGTATATAGCAACTTGTCTTGGAAAAGCAATATCTGCTTTTCTTTTTTTAGATTTTAAATCTTCTACCGTAATATTATAATACTCTGCTACTACTTGTTGTATTTTTTGAATATTATTTTTAACAAACGAAGATTTAGATAAATAATCTTTTAGTGCATCAATTGCTAAATTAAGGTTAATATCACTCGCATTAAACATTGTTGCGTATGCTATAACCCGAGTTAACGCTCCTTCTAGTTGTCTTACGTCAGAATCACAGTTATTAGCAATATATTCAATTACATCATCGCTAATAGCTCCATCCATGTTTTGACCTATTATTTTTTTTCTTAATATCTCTACCCTCATTTTATAATCTGGTGGATAAATATTAACACTTAATCCCCAGTTAAATCTTGTTCTTAAACGATCTTCTAGTTTTTTTAAGTCATCTGGTGATCTATCAGATGAAATAATGATTTGTTTATTATCATCATATAGATTATTAAATGTATTAAAAAATTCTTGTTGTGTTTGTGTTGCGCCTCCTAAAAACTGAATGTCATCAATTATTAATACATCAACGTCTCTATACTTGTTTTTAAAACTATCAATGTAACTAAAATTAGTGCCAGATTCATCCTTTTTATTAATGTTTAAAAAATCAGTAATAAATTGTTCACTTGTAACATAAAGTACTTTCTTATTAGAGTTTTCAATAATAAAATTACCTATCGCATGCATAAGATGCGTTTTTCCAAGTCCACTATTTCCATATAAAAATAATGGATTATAAGTTTTACCTGGATTTTCCGCAACAGATACCGCTGCCATATAAGCAAATTTATTACTATCACCTACTATGAATGAATCAAACGTATATTTAGGATTTAAATTTGATTTTTCCGGTGTATTTAAAGGGACTCCCAAGTTTTCCACAGGAATATTTATATTGTTTTTAACCTCATCTTCAAAAACAAATTCAAAATCAAAACTAGTATTAGTTATTTCACTAAATACGTCAGATATCGTTTGATACCAGGTCTCTTGAAGACTTTTCTTTTGTAATGGTGAATCTACAAGGATTTTAGCTACGTTATTATCAAGTGATACTAACTTTGTGTTTTTAAACCAAGTATCATATGATAAAGAAGATATTTTAGGCTTAATTTTTTCTAGAAAATTATCCCATAAATTATCTATGTTCATAATTACCTCCTCCCCCACTAAAATTCGTTTGTTTACATATATTTTACCAAAAATACTGTGGAAAAACAATGATTATTAACTTATTTAAAATTATCCACAATAGTTTTCCACAAGTACCCATACGTATTTTCAACAAAAATCGACAAAATCCACCTTTCCACAAAAAAATTATAAACATTAAAATTATAAACATTTCAAAGTTTTCCACAGGCTGTTAATAATTAGTAAAACTATTAGAAAATATAAGGAATTTATGTGTCAAACTGTGGGAAAGTTTTGTAGATAAGTTTTTAAGGTTAAATTTAAATTACTAAAAAAATGTGGAAAAGGTATTGACAAGAATAATTAATAATTAATAGCGATTATTATTAATTATTTTGATAAGAAAGATATGATTTGGTTAGTTTTGACAAATAATGTTTATATTAAAAAGAAAGAAGGGAAGTTTCTATGATTAAAAACAGTTTTGCTGTGTAAAAGTTATTTAAATTTATATATAAAAACTGAGGATAAATAAATTTTATTTAGAATCACATGGCTTTAGATGAATGTTAAGTATTAAAGTTGTACATAAAAAAGGTTGACAATTAATATAATAAAACGTATAATATTCGTGTTTAAAAAAAGGCTTATTATATTATTAATGGAGGTGGAATTTATGAAAAGAACTTTTCAACCAAATAATCATAAGAAAAAGAAAAATCATGGTTTTTTTGCTAGAAAGTTAGCTGGTACAGGTATTATAAATCAAAGAAGAGCAAAAGGACGTAAGAAATTATCTGCATAAATTCCACTTATTTTGATAAGTGGTTTTTTGTTATAGGAAGGTGCTTGTGTATGAAAAAAAGGAACATAGTAAAGGAAAAAAAAGATTTTGACATAATATTTAAGTTAAGAAATCAAACATCTTCAAAGTTTTATTATATATATATTAAGGATAATGATTTAAATAAATTTAGATTTGGAATATGCGTATCTAAAAAGTTAGGTAATGCTGTTACTAGAAATAAATTAAAAAGAAGAGTAAAGGACATTATTGATAAAAGTAAGTTGCATTTTGAAAGTAAAGATTATATAATTGTATTAAAGAAAAGCGCTAAAAGTGCTAAGTATTTAGAATTAAAGGAAGATTTAATTAGTGTTTTAAAAAAAATAATTGATAGATAGGAGAAAATAACTAGATGAAAAAGCTAAAAAAAGTAGGGAAAATATTAATAGTTTTTTTACTAGTTTTTTTACTTTCTGGATGTACAAAACCTTTGGAAAAAGAAGTTAAGGATGAAGATGGTAAAAAAACTAGAGAAGTAGTAAGGTATGATGAAGGAGAAAATGCAACAGGACAATCATTAACCGAAAACATTATATGTAGACCAACGGAAAAAGAATTAGTTGATTTATATGAAGATAGTGGTAAAAACTTAGATAAGTTAGTGGATTGTGAAAAATTTGTTCCAACAATAAGTTCTGATGAAGGACTTTGGGATAATATTTTTATAAAACCATTAGCATGGCTTATATTAAAATTAGGATACTTAGTCAAAAACTTTGGACTTGCTGTTATTTTGGCAGGACTTGCAATTAGATTGATTTTATATCCAGTAACTAAAAAAACAGCAATGCAATCAGAAAACATGAAAAAAGCACAACCTGAATTACAAAGGCTAGAAAAAAAGTATGCAAATAAAACAAATGATCAACAAGCAATGATGCAAAAATCTCAAGAAATGATGGCTATTTATAAAAAGTATAATATATCATTATTTTCTGGATGTTTAATCGCAATAATACAATTACCATTATTTATCGCTTTCTTAGAGGCAATAAATAGAACTCCAGCAATCTTTGAAGGTCATTTCTTAGGATTACAACTTGGTACAACTCCTTGGTTTGCTTTATCAATTGGACATTGGTGGTACATGATAATTCCAGTAATCGTATTTTTAGTAACGTTCTTCTCATTTAAGTTTACAAGAAACGATGTTGCAGATAATTCAAATCCAGCTGCTGGTTCAACTAAAATAATGATGAACGTAATGGTAGTTATAATAACAATAAGTTCATTTCAATTATCAACCGCAATTGGATTATACTGGATAACTTCAAGTTTATTTACTATTATTCAAAACTTATTAGTAGCAAGGAGTGGTAATCGTGCTAAAATTAAAAATAAATAGTTATGAAGGAAAAACAATTGATGATGCACTAAATAAAGCATTAGGTGAGTTAAATGCATCAAAAGAAGAAGTATATTATAAAGATGAAGAGCAAGTATCCGGTGGCCTATTCAAATCCAAAAAATATGTTGTAAAAGTTATGCTAAAAGAAGATGTATTAGAGTATATTAAGGCATATTTAAAAGAAGTTACCGAACTTATGGGAATAAAAGTAGAGTTAGAAACATTAAAAAAAGAAACTTATATTAAGGTAAATATGTTATCTGATAACTCATCCATATTAATAGGAAAAAATGGAAGAACGATGTCTTCTTTGCAAAACTTACTTAGACAAGCTATCTATAGTAAATCTGGAATAAAGGTAAACGTTATATTAGATGCTAATGAGTATAAAGAAAAACAAGAAAAAAATATAGAACGTTTAGCGGTTAAACTTGCTAAAGACGTTGTTAAAACCGGCATCGAAGTAAAAATGGACAGAATGAATTCTTATGAAAGAAGACTTGTTCATAATAGACTATCTAATTTTAAAGGCGTAACAACGATAAGTGAGGGAGAAGAACCAAATAGGTGCGTTGTAATAAAACCTGTGGAGAAATAAAAAATATTTCTCTTTTTTTATGATATAATACATAAAACGAAGGAAGTGACTAACCATGAATGATACAATAGTTGCAATTTCAACTGCCTTAGGGGAAGGCGCAATATCTATTATTAGAGTATCAGGTGATGATGCTATAAAAATAGTAAATGGTATATTTAAAGGAAAAGATTTAAGTAAAGTAGATTCTCATACCATAAATTATGGTCATATTATTTATAAGGATGAAATAATTGATGAAGTACTAGTTAGTGTAATGAGATCACCTAAAACTTATACCAAAGAGGATGTTATAGAAATAAATACTCACGGATCTATTGCGGTGGTAAATAAAATAATGGAAATCCTTCTTTTATCTGGTTGTAGGTTAGCAGAACCAGGAGAATTTACTAAAAGAGCGTTTTTAAACGGACGAATAGATTTAACCGAAGCGGAAGGAGTAATGGATTTAATTAATTCAGAAACTGAGCTTACTAGAAAAATGGCTGTTAATGAGTTATCTGGTAAAGTATCAAAACTTATTACTGATTTAAGAGAAAAGATAGTAGCTTTAATTTCAAACATAGAGGTAAACATTGATTATCCTGAATATGAAGATATAGAAGTGGTAACAATAGATAGAATTAAAAAAGAAGTTAAAGAAATGAAAGAAGAGTTAACTAAAATTCTAAAATTATCAGAAGATGGAAAAATATTAAAGGATGGAATTAAAACAGTTATATTAGGTAAGCCAAACGTAGGTAAATCAAGTCTTTTAAATGCTTTATTAGAGGAGAATAAAGCAATTGTAACAGACGTTAAAGGAACAACTCGTGACATAGTTGAAGGAAGCATTATAGTAGGGGGAGTAAAGCTTAATTTAATAGATACCGCAGGAGTTAGAAAATCAAGTGATGTTGTAGAAAAAATAGGAATAGAAAAAAGTTTGAGTTTAATAGATGAAGCAGAGTTAATCTTACTTGTTTTAGATTCATCTGAAGAGCTAACAGAAGAAGATAAGTTCTTACTTGATAAGACGAAAGATAAAAAACGAATCGTAATAATGAATAAGGATGACTTAGAAAATAATAACAAATATAATGAAGATGTTATAAGAATAAGTGCTAAAACAAACCAAGGAATAGACTTAGTTAAAGATAAAATAAAAGAGTTATTTAACGCAAATGCATTTTTAAATAAAAATTTAACTTATTTTACTAACGTAAGACAAATAACTATTTTAAAACAAGCTATAGAATCCCTTAATGATGCTTATCAAGGTGTTTTAAATAATAGTGAGATAGACATGATTGAAATAGATTTAAAGCTTGCTTGGGAACGTTTAGGTGATATAATAGGAGCTAATTACACTGAAGAATTAATTGATAATTTGTTTAGCAGGTTTTGCTTAGGTAAGTAGTTTGTTTTAAAAAAGTGCCCAATGGTGCACTTTTTTACGTTTCTTTACGAAATTCGACTTATTTCTTAAAAATAATCCATATAATAACTAACCCGAAAGGAGCATTATATGGATTATTACAATCAAATAAAAGATGTAATAGAGAAAAAAGAAGTAAACGAGGGAGTAAGAAGACTACAGTCAAATAAAGATACTTTAAATGCATACTATGAAATAGGAAGACTACTAGTAGAAGCACAAGGTGGAGAAAAAAGAGCAAAATATGGAAATGAATTAATTAAAAATTGGTCTAAAAGGTTAGTAGAACAATATGGAAAAGGATATAATTATACAAATTTAACAAGAATGAGAAAATTTTATATTGTATCATCAAAACTTGCGCCAGTGGCGCAACAATTAAGTTGGACGCACTGGACTATATTATTACCAATTAAAAATGAAAACGAAAGAAACTATTACATAAACCAGTGTATATTAAATAACTTATCTAAAAGAGAGTTAATAAAACTAATAAAAGAAAAAGCGTTTGATAGATTATCATATGCAGATAAAGAAAACATAAAACTAATAGATAATAAAAATGAACCTAATTATAACTTAAAAGACATGTTACTTGATCCAATTATAATAAAAGTACCAAACAAAGAAAAATTAAGTGAAAAAATGTTAAAAAAATATATTATAGAAGAGTTAAGAGATATCTTTTTACAGTTAGGATCAGGTTTTTTATATGCAGGAAGCGAATATAAGATAAGTTATTTAGATAAAAACTTTTACATAGACATGCTTTTATTTAACACAAATTTAAATTGTTACATACCAGTAGAACTAAAACTAAATAAAACAAATTATAAAGACATTTCACAAATAAAGTTATACATGAATTTAGTTGATAAAACGTTAAAGAAAAAGCATCATAACAAAACAATAGGACTTATAATATCAAAAGAAAATGATAAGTTTATATTACAATATGTAAATGATGAAGGGATTTATCTTATAACATATGAGATAGACAATTTGGTTAAAACTATTTAAATTATTAAATAATTAACTTTTTTTAAATTATATTGTATAATACCAAAAGAAGTGAAGGTGTATTATGCTTATTTTTAAATTAAAAAGAATGGCTGAACTTTTATATAATGAATGGGATTTAGGAAAAAGATTATCAGGCGCAAAAGGTAAAACATGTGCTTATATTTATTTGTTTGAAATTCTTAGTGAAACTGAAAAACTAGTTTTAAAAAAAGAAAATAATAAAATAGTAGGTTTTGCAGGATATTCTAAATGGAATTCAAAAAAACGTATTATTACAAAAAAATTCTATGGTTTAATGGCAAAAATACTTATTAATAGTCCTTTAGTAAAAAATAAGCAAGCAATATATGATTATAATAATGAGTATGATAATATTCCAAGTGATTTAAATAATTATTTTGATGGTGAATTAAGTATTTTGATAGTTGATAAGAATTATCGAGGAAAAGGTTATGGTAAAGCATTATTAAATAAAATATTTTCTTTAGCTAAAACAGATAATATGAAAAACATGCAAATATTAACTGACGAATCATGTAATTTTAAATTTTATGATGCGATGGGATGTAAAAAAATAAGAGAGACTTCTGTTTCAAAAAAAGTTTCTGAAAAAGGCGAAGAAAAATATATATATGAAAAGGTATTAGAAGAAGGTGAAGAAAATGAAGTATGACATAATAGTTGTAGGAGCAGGTCACGCAGGTTGTGAAGCTGCCTTAGCGTCTGCTAGGATGGGTAAAAAGACTCTTCTTATTACGATAAACGTTAATAACATAGCGGATATGCCATGTAATCCATCAATCGGCGGCAGTGCTAAGGGTATCGTTGTAAGGGAAATAGATGCTCTAGGTGGAGAAATGGGACGTAATGCTGATAAAACGCTTTTGCAAATAAAGATGCTTAACAGATCTAAAGGACCAGCTGTTAGAAGTTTAAGGAGTCAAGCTGATAAGGTAACATATAAAAAAGAAATGTTAAAAACACTAGAAAATACTGAAAACCTAGAAATTTTAGAATCAGTTGTTGCGGACCTAATAGTAAAAGATAACAAAATAAAAGGTATAACAACTGAGGATGGTAAGACGTTATATTGTGATGCTTGTATACTAACAACTGGTACTTACTTAAAAGCAGATATACTAGTTGGTGATAAAAGAACTCCAGAAGGTCCACATGGTGAAAAAAGATCTAACTTTTTAAGTGATAATTTAGCTAAACTAGGTTTTAAATTACTTCGTTTAAAAACTGGAACACCTCCTAGAATAGAACGTTCTTCAATTGATTTTAGCGAGCTTTCACGTGAAGACGGAGATGATGAGGAGTTAACCTTTAGTTTTGATGATATAGCATATTATGATTATAAAAACCAAGTACCATGTTATTTAACTTACACAAACGAGAAAACTCATAAAATAATTATGGATAACTTAAATAAATCGGCAATGTATGGAGGATTTTATGAGCACTTAGGAACTGGTCCTAGATATTGTCCTTCAATTGAGGATAAAGTAGTAAGATTTAAGGATAAAGAAAGACACCAACTATTCTTAGAGCCTGAAAGCTTATATTATGATGACATATACTTACAAGGCTTTTCAACTTCTATGCCACATGATGTTCAAGAAGATATGGTGCATTCTTTAAAAGGGCTTAAGCATGCAAAAATATTAAGATATGCTTATGCAATTGAGTATGATGCAATAGATCCGTTACAACTAAAACCATCTTTAGAGACAAAAGTAATAGAAAACTTATTTACCGCAGGCCAAATAAACGGAACATCAGGTTATGAAGAAGCAGCAGGTCAAGGAATTATCGCAGGTATTAACGCCGTTTTAAAGCTTAATAATAAAGAACCTTTAGTATTATCTCGTAGTGATGCTTACATTGGGGTTTTAATAGATGATTTAGTAACTAAAGGAACGATTGAGCCATATAGACTACTTACCTCACGCGCTGAGTTTAGACTTCTTTTAAGAAGCGATAACGCAGATTTAAGATTAAGTAAAAAAGGATATGACGTAGGATTACTTTCTAAAGAAAGATATGATAAATTACTAAATAAAAAGCGAGAAATAAATGAGTTAGAAGAAGAGATTAAAGCCATTACTTTTCCACAGGAAAAATGTAATTTATCTGAATATTTAAAAAGACCAGAAGTTAAGATAATTGATTATAAAGATAGATTTTCTAAAAAATATTCTAAAGAAGTATTAGAGCAAGTAGAAATAAATCATAAATATGAAGGTTATATTAAAAAAGCTAAAAAAGAAGCAGAAAAAATGATTAAATTAGGTAAAAAACAAATACCAGAAGACATTGATTATTCTAAGGTTGATAATTTAGCTACTGAAGCAAGACAAAAACTAGAGAAAATAAGACCAAGAACGATAGATCAAGCAACGCGTATTAGTGGTGTTAACCCAAGTGATATAGCAATCCTTATGGTTTATTTAAAGAGGTATTATAATGAATAAAGAAGAATTTGTAAAAGCCTTAGAATGTTTAAATATTAATATAAGTGAAAAACAACTAAATGATTTAGATACCTATTATAAGATGTTAATAGAGTATAATGCTCATACAAACTTAACTAGAATAACCGAAGAAAAAGATGTTTACTTAAAACATTTTTATGATAGTTTAACTTTGGTTAAAGCTGTAAACTTAAATGATCAAACGCTTTTAGATATTGGATCGGGAGCGGGTTTTCCAGGTCTTGTTTTAAAAATAGTATTTCCTAATTTAAAAGTTGTTTTATTAGACTCTTTAAATAAAAGAATTACATTTTTAAACTCTGTTATAGAAAAATTAAACTTAAAAGATATAACTGCAGTACACGAAAGAGCAGAATGCTACGTATTAAATAACAGAGAAAAATTTGATATAGTAACATCCCGTGCGGTTGCGAATTTAAATATGTTATCTGAGTTATCCATTCCGTTTGTAAAACCAGATGGCTATTTTATTCCAATGAAAGCAGATGCTAAAGATGAGATAAATACTGCAAAAAACGCTATTAAAACACTTGGAGGGGTTATAAAAGAAACCATTGTTTTTTCACTTCCAAATGAAAATGGAGTAAGAACACTAATAAAAATTCAAAAAATAAGTAAAACAAATGGAAAATATCCTAGAAAATTTAGTGAAATTAAGAAAAAGCCATTGTAATAAGGCTTTTTTTATTGTATTATTTATTTAAGGATAGGGGTTGATAAAATGTTTGATAATAACCAAAACTTTAATAATAATATGAACAATAACATAAATAATAATTTTAATAACCAATTAAATAAGGACTATCAAAATCAAAGCATAAATAATCAAGGTATATATCAAGGAAGCCAGCCATGGCAACAAAATAATAATTTAAACCAAATGAATAATCAATTAGTTAATAATCCTTATTTAACAACACCAAATAATAACGTTGATATTCCACCTGATTTAGGAGAAATAAAAAATTTAAATGAAGCAACTGTATCTTCGGCACCAACAATGGATGTTTTAGGACCAATGAACATAATGCCAGAATCTTTGCCAAATAACAATGATCCATTAGAAGCATATGATAATGGTAATTTAAACATAAATAATTTTAATAACGCTAATATAAATAACCCAAATCAAATGCCTAACATTAATCCTAATTCTTATAACATTCCAAATCAATCAAATTATAATGAATTAAATAATGATAATTTTAATAATTTTTCTAATTTTAATAGTGTACCAAACTATAATCTAAATCAAAATATTAATAATATACCTATTAATAATCCAACAGAAAATATGTTTATGAATAATCAAAATAACACTAACTATAATCAGAATTTTGAAAATTTAAATAACGTTAATAATTCTTATAACCCAATTAATAATTTAAATAACAATATTTCTAATGACTATAACCCATCTATTAACGTAGCTAATAACCCTAGTGATTTACATTATGAAAACATGTATAATTCTCCTTTAGAAACCGTTAATTCAGCTTCAAGTGATACTTCTTTAAATAACGAAGAAGAAAAAATAGCAACAGAAGATAATAAAGAAGAATTTAATACATCGGAAAATAACGAGTCAACAGAAGAACAGGAAAGTAATGAGCCAATTACTAACCAAGAGTTATCAACCAATAAAGATGATGCTGATGGTTTAACTTCTGATAATGAATCTAATTTAAATGACTTAGGTTTAGATGATACTTACACAGAACCAGATTCATTAGAAATAATGGATTTAGATTCTGATGATACAAAAGAAGAACGTGAAAAAGAAGAACCTAAAGAAGAAAAAACAGATTCACATCAAGAACCTAGTGAAGATAAAAAATTAGTAGCTGATGATGTTGATAAAATAAAATCTTTAGTAGAAGAATTAAAAAGCAAAGGTTCTGATATAGAAATAGAAGAATTTGATTTTGAAGAAATGTATCAATTAATAATAAAATTAAAAAAATAAAGGTTATTATAATAGCCTTTTTTTGTTATAATAAAAAAAGGAGGATAAATATGAAAATAGGAATTGCAAATGATCATAGAGCATATGATGTAAAAGAAAAATTAAAAAATTTATTAGATGATTATGACATAACTGATTTTGGATGTTTTTCTTCTGAAAGCGTTGATTTTCCAAAATATGCTTTTCCGCTTGCAGAAGCAGTTAAAAAAGGAGAAGTTGACCTTGGAATCGCGATATGCGGAACAGGTATAGGTTTTTCAATAGCTTGTAATAAAGTAAAAGGTATTCGTTGTGCTAAGGTAAACAGCGTAGAAGAAGCAAAACTTGCAAAACAACATAATAACGCAAACGTTTTAGCTTTTGGAGCAAATTATTTTGACGAAAAACAAATTAAAGAAATGTTTGATGCTTTTGTAAATTCGACATTTAATACAGATCCAAAGTATAAAATAAGAAATGATGAAATATCAAAGTATGAGGAAGATAATGAGTATTAAACTAATATTATATTGTATATTTATACCTTTTAGTATTTGGATAATGACCTCTACTAATTTAGATAAAATATTTAAGAAAAACAGCATAATGCAAATACATTCTTTATATATTGCATTATCAGTTTGCTTATCTTATTTTATCGTAAACTTTTTAATGGATATTTATACTACTATAAGTCTTCTTTAAAGGGATGATAAATTTGAAAAAAATTCTTTTACTTACTTTAATAATAATACTAATACCACTTTTAATAGTTGGTTTAACTAATTCAACTAATTTATTATATAAAATAAAGTACGGTAGTATAAATAATAAAGTAATAAAGGTAAAAAGAAATGAATCTAATTTGGTAGAATCTATACCAATTGAAAAATATGTTGTTGGAGTAGTAGCAGGCGAAATGCCTGCTTCCTTTAATGAAGAAGCATTAAAAGCGCAGGCAGTCGCATCAAGAACATATGCTTTAAACAAAGCACAAAATAGTAAAAACGATTATGATGTGGATGATGGAACATCAAGCCAGGTATATATTGATGAAGATCAGATGAAAGAAAAATGGCAAGATAATTATGAAGAAAATTTAAAAAAAATAAAAAAAGCAGTAACAGATACCAAAGGAGAAGTTATTTTATATAATAACAATATTATTGATGCCATGTTTTTTTCTACTAGTAATGGTTATACTGAAAATAGTGATGACGTTTTTAAAAATAGTATGCCATATTTAAAAAGCGTAGAATCAAAATGGGACAAAGAAGAATCTCCTGTTTTTTCAAGTACTAAAGAAGTTAGTAAAGATGAGTTTTTATTTAATTTAAACCTTCCTAATAGCACAAACATAAATATAGAAAACATAGAAAAAACAAACACTGGAAGGGTAAAAAACATAACTATAAACGGTACAACTTTTGAGTCAAGTAAAATAAGGAATGCATTTGGTTTAAAATCAACAAGTTTTAATATAGAAGTAAAAGATGATACGGTTATTTTCAATGTAAATGGTTATGGTCATGGTGTTGGTATGAGTCAGTATGGTGCCAACGGCATGGCAAAAGAAGGATATAATTATAAAGATATTTTAAATCATTATTATCAAGAATGTGAAATAAAAAAAATAAGTTAATTAATGTATATTTTCTCTCATTTTGTAAAAACTTAAAATGAGAGGTGAAAAATATGAAAAAAAGAAAGTTAAAACCATTTGTAAAAGTAACGATTATTAGTGTCTTATTTGTAGCATTTGTAGTAACTGCAGGGGTACTTACTGCTAATCAAACAATGAAAGCTTCAAATATGGATAATGATTATGTTTATGTTAATGATTATATATTTGACAGCTATTATCCAGTAGTAAATCAAGATGAAAAAATACAAAGACCTTATCAAGCAGAAAACATAAGTGTTTATAAAAATTTTTATGAAGAAGATGCATCAGAAGAAGAGCAACAAAATTCAATAATTTATCACGAAGGAATTTATATGCAAAATTCTGGTGTTGATTATAAGTCTGATGAGTCCTTTGATGTTTTATCATCTTTATCTGGAACAGTAACAGATGTTAAAGAAGATTCTTTACTTGGTAATACTATAGAAATAAGAAACTCAAGTGAAGTTGTTATGTTATATCAGTGTTTATCTGACGTATCAGTTAAAAAAGGAGATACTATTACCCAAGGACAAGTAATTGCAAAAAGTGGTACATGCGAACTAAATAAAGACGTAAAAAATGGATTACACTTTGAAATGTATAAAAACGGCACGGTAATCAATCCTGAAAAATATTATGATAAATCCGTAAAAGAATTAACGGATAATTAATAAGATATAGTTTTAAATTATATAATTTATAAAGGAGATGAAAAACTTGCCTTATAATATTAAAGCAAGAGTATTAAAAGAAGCTAATTATATAATTAAAACAAGTAAAACAATAAGAGAAATATCAAAGTATTTTAAAGTAAGTAAATCAACCGTTCACAATGATTTAAGTAAAAGACTTAAAAACATAGATTTAAATTTATATGATGAAGTAAGTAAAATATTAAATTATCATTATAAAATTAAACATTTAAACGGTGGTGAAAAAACTAAGTTAAAATACTCAAAAGGATAAAAGTGAGAAATAAAGATATAGGAATTGATTTAGGAACTGCCAATATACTAATATACGTTAAGGGTGAGGGTATAGTTCTTTGTGAACCTAGCGTTGTTGCAATTGATAAAGATAGTGGAAAAGTACTTGCAATAGGAAAGAAAGCTCATGATATGTTAGGTAGAACGCCTGGAAGTGTTATCGCAATAAGGCCTTTAAAAGATGGAGTTATAGCAGATTTTGATAAAACTGAAATTATGCTTGACTATTTTATAAAAAAGATAAAAGGAAGAACCATTTTTTCAAGACCAAGAATTGTTATATGCTGCCCTTCTAACATAACTCAAGTAGAAAAAAACGCAATAAGAGAAGTAGCAGAAAGAACAGGTGCAAAAAAGGTTTATGTAGAAGAAGAACCAAAAGTAGCAGCCGTAGGAGCAGGCCTTGAAATATCAAGTCCAAGTGGTAATATGGTTATTGATATCGGTGGTGGAACAACAGACATTGCGGTACTAAGTTTAAACGGAATCGTTTATAGTGAATCTATTAAAGTTGCTGGTAATACCTTTGATGTAGATATTATTAAATATATAAAAAATAAATATAAATTGTTAGTTGGGGAAGTAACTGCAGAGAAAATAAAAATAAAAATAGGTACCGTATTAGAAAAGGAAAAAGAAAAGAAAATGCAAGTTAGGGGAAGAGATTTAATAAATGGTCTTCCAAAAACTATTACAATAACTTCAAGCGAAGTAAAAGAAGCTATAAAAGACAGTGTTTACATGATAATTCATGGTGCAAAAATGGTGCTAGAAAAAATAGAACCAGAAATATCCGCTGATATAATAGAAAACGGGATAGTACTAACCGGTGGCGGAGCCTTAATAGAAGGCTTGGATAAGTTAATTGAAAAAGAATTAAAAGTCCCAACTAAAATAGCTGATAGTCCACTTACTTGTGTGGCTGAAGGAACCGGAATTATATTAGATAGTTTAACTTAAAGAATTCATTTGAATTCTTTTTTTTAAATTTATGATATAATTAAAATCGGGTGAGTAGTAATGATTAATTTTATTATTTGTGATGACAATAAGTACGTTAGAGATATAAATGAAAAAGTTATATCTAAAATAGCTATGCCATATGATTTTAACTATAATATTTATACCTTTGAAAAATACTCAGTAAAATTAAAAAACTTAATTAACACTCCATCAGATATAAATATCTACATACTTGATTTAGAACTTCCAAATAAATCAGGTATAGACATTGCAAAAGAAATAAGAAAAGTAGACTGGGATAGCATTATAATAATACTAACGTCTCATGAAGAACTAGAGTTAACTTTATTAAAGCAAAAACTATTAATATTAGATTTCATATCTAAATTTGATAATTATGAAGAAAGATTAACCGATACCATAAACATGGTAATAGGAAAACTAAATAATAAAAAAATAATAAGTTTTAGATGCAATAAGGAAATTCATCACGTTAAATTAGATAATATTATATATGTATATAGAGATAATGCATTAGAGAAAACAACGATTGTAACAACGGATGATGAGTATCCAATAAGAGAAAGTTTAAGTGAGGTAATTAAAAAATTAGACTCCAGATTTGTTCAAACACATAGAGCATGCTTTGTAAACAAAGATAAAATTGAAAGCGTTGATTTTAAAAATAACATTATATATTTTATTAATGATTCTAGTACAGATTATTTATCAAGAAATTTTAAGAAAGAATTGAGGGAGTTATTATGAGTATGGAAAGTATAATAGTTTGTATTATTGCTAGTATTTTTCAGGCAATTGCAACATCATATATTATTTTTAGTCAAAAAAATATGGATAAAAAAACAGATAAACTTAGATTTATAATTATCATGTTAATTTACTGTTTTATTGGATTTTTGTTTATACCAAATAATATAAGATTTTTAGTGTTTTTATTAGTTATTTTTCTTAATTTATATTTTACATTAGATATAAGAGATAAAAATGTAATTTTATATGCTTTTAATACGGGTTTAATTTTTGTGATTTCAGAACTTATAATAACGGTAGGACTAGTTATTATAGGTATAAATTCTGTAGATATCGTAAATAACAATTTTTATAATTTAATTGCAAATGTTCTTATTTCTTTGTTTGCAGTAATTTTCATTAAATTACCATTTGTAAGAAAAATAGTAAAAAATGAGATAACTTTATTTACTAAAAATAAAAAGTTAATAAATTATTTGTATGTTTTTGTTGTTATTCTTTATTTAATTGCTTTAAAAAATGGCTTTGAATTAATTTTAAAATCTAATTATTATATTAATATTTTATTTATGGCATGTGTTATTTTAATAATAACGATAATAATTAGAAATGAATTTAAGTATGACAAAATTAAAGATGAGTATAAAAACATGTTAAATCACGTAACTAAATATGAAAAGATAATAACTGATCAAGGTAAAGCTAATCATGAATTTAAGAATCAATTAATGGTAATACGTGGTTATGCACAAATGAATTCTCCTAAGTTAATTGAATATTTAGATTCTGTAATAAAAGATTCAAAGAAGACTCATAGTAGTTATTTAATTAGTCAGTTAAATAAGTTTCCAGCCGGTGGTATAAAAGGTTTACTTTATTATAAGTTATCTACGATGGATGATGAAAATATAAAACATGAGTTAAACGTTGAATCAGGTGTTAAAATAAGACTTGATACTTTAGGAACAGAAACTTATAAAAATATTACTAAGGTGCTTGGTGTATTATTTGATAATGCTATTGATGCATGTAAGAAAAGTAAAGAAAAAAAGATTATAATTGATGTTGTTAAAAAAACAAATTCAGTTACATTTAGTATTTATAATACATATAAAGGAAAAATTGACATGGATAAAATAGGCACTGGTTTTACAACAAAAGGTTCTGGTCATGGATATGGATTAAGATTAGTAAAAGATATTGTTGAAAATAGTAATATATTTGAAATAGAAAACTCTCTTGAAGATGAATATTATGTAACTAAACTGACCATTAAAACTAAAAATAGACAAACAAAAAAGAAAAAGTAATTTTATTAAAACTTTTTCTTTTATTTATTTAACATAGCCTTTGGCATTTCTGGTTCATCTACAAATACTACAATACATCCTGCTGTAGATGTTGCTGCTACCAAAGCTCCTAATGCTGATACAATTGAAATTAATACTGCTTTCATTTACTTCTTTACTACTCCTTTCCTAGATTTATTTAACCACCTAAATCTAAGTGCTTAAACCATATTTTAAATAATTTTTATAAGGCATTTTAAATGCTTTATATGTTATAGGTAAAATTAATATACATTCTATTATAAGTCCAATTATTAAACTATTTATTATCAAATTGTTATCTATTAATATCGTTATTATAAAGTATATTATAGTCATTAAAATTGATATAATTTTGAATCTAAGTCTTTTATTACTTTTTAATAAAGGTCTTTTTTTAGTATCGGCTGGTGCATATTTGATCATGATTACTAACACCATTAAATAAAGAACATATAAAACTTCTCTACTTATTGTTATATATTTACATAAGAATGCACCAGTTAAAAATACTAGGCTTGAAAATATCAAACAAGTAATACTTTTATTAGCGTGCATGCCAAATGCGAATAATCTTATAAAGTTAAATGCTATAAGTAATATAATTAATTCTTTAAATATTCCAAGGATTAAAGCTAAAGCAAAAATTATTATTGTTTTTGTTATGGTAAGATAAATACCTTCTACACCATACATTATTTCGTCAAGTTTATCTTCTGAATATTTAGGATATTGTTTTTTGATTTGTCCTCTTATAGAGCTTAATAAACGTTTTTTCATACTGCACCTCGTTTATTTATTTCATGATTTATTATACATTTTAAAGTATTATTAAAAATATTTTTTAAATATAAAGATATATATTAATATTTAAATTAAAATTATATGTTAAAAAAGATAAAAAAATAACCTTTTATACACAAAAAACGACATTTTAGATAAAAAACAAGTTCTTAACTATATATTTTAGTATTATAAAGAAGCTCGCCGCGAAATTTGTCGAAATTTCTTGGACGATAATTGTTGCTTATTCTTTAGATTGTGAGTTATAGTAGAAGTGTAAGCAATAAGGGAAGTGAGGTGTAAGGTATGACTAAGGTGGGTAGAATCAAATGGTTCAACAATGAAAAGGGCTACGGTTTTATCGAAGGCGAAAATGATGAAGATATATTCGTTCATTATACTGCTATTAAGCAAGACGGATATAAAAGCTTATCAGAAGGACAGATAGTTGAATATGAATTATTAGAAACGGAAAAAGGATTACAAGCTATCAATGTCAAAGAAGTATCAAATGCTACTGTTTGCTAGTAGCATTTGTTTTTATATTATGGTATAATTTGTATATAGGAGGATGATATTATGAAATATAATATTCGTGGAGAAAAGGTGGAAATTACTCCATCAATAAGATCTTATATTGAAGATAAGATAGGTAAACTAGATAAGTATTTCGAAAATCCTGATCAAATTAATGCAAACGTGGTGATTAAGGTTCGTGGAAAAGAACAAAAGATTGAAATAACAGTACCCGCTATGCATTATACCTTAAGAAGTGAGGAGTCTCACGATGATTTATACGCTGCAATTGATCTTACGGTAGATAAATTAGAAAGACAAATAAGAAAGAATAAGACTAAGATTAATGCAAGAAATAAGAAAAATATAATTCAAAACTTTGAATTAGACTTAGAAGACAGCTTAGAAGATGATGATTCAAAGGTTTTAAAAAGAAAAAAAATAGAAATGAAACCAATGGATGAGGAAGAAGCTATACTTCAAATGCAAATGTTAGGTCATTCATTCTTTGTATTTAAAAACGTTGATACTGATTCTATATGCGTTTTGTACGTAAGAAAAGATGGTAATTACGGAATCATTGAAACAAAATAGTAATAAACTTTAAAGAAAGTAATTAATACACTTTAATTATTTTCTTTTTTTTGTTACAATGTTTTTTAGGAGATGAAAATAACTATGTTAAAATTTTTAAAAAGAATATTTGATCATGAATACAAAGAGTTAGATAGATTTAAACAAATAGCTGATGAGGTATTTGCTTTAGATGACAAATACAAAAAGATGACTGATAAACAGTTACAAGGATGCACTAAAAAATTAAAAAAACGTTTAGCTAATGGAGAGACATTAGATGACTTAATACCTGATGCTTTTGCTTTGGTTAGGGAAGCAGCTTATCGTGTAATAGGAGAAAAACCTTTTTATGTACAAGTATTAGGTGCACTTGCTATTCATTTTGGTAACATAGCAGAAATGAAAACTGGTGAAGGTAAAACATTAACTTGTGTTATGCCAGCTTATTTAAATGCATTAACTGAAAAAGGTGTTCACGTTGTAACGGTAAACGAATACTTAGCAACCCGTGATGCTAATTGGATGGGAAAGATATATGAGTTTTTGGGACTTAGTGTTGGTGTTAACTTAAGACAAATGTCCGCAAAAGAAAAAAAAGAAGCATATAACTGTGATATTTTATATTCAACCAATAATGAACTTGGATTTGATTATTTAAGAGATAACATGGTTGTAAATAAAGAAAACAGGGTACAAAGGCCTCTTAATTTTGCGATTATAGACGAGGTTGACTCGGTTTTAATAGATGAAGCAAGAACTCCTTTGATTATTTCCGGTGGCGTAATGAAATCTGCAAATCTTTATAAAGATGCCGATAGGTATGTTAAGACATTAAAAGAAAATGAAGATTATACGATTGATGAAAAAACAAAAGATATAACTTTAACGGATGCAGGAACTGAAAAAGCAGAGAGATATTTTAGGGTAGGTAATTTGTATGATATTTCAAACACTGCTTTAGTTCATCATATTAACCAAGCCTTAAAAGCAAATTATACGATGCATAATGACGTTGATTACGTTGTTCAAGAAGGTAAAGTTATAATAGTAGATCAATTTACTGGAAGATTAATGCCAGGTAGAGCATTTTCTGAAGGCTTGCATCAGGCAATAGAAGCAAAAGAAAACGTTCAAATAGAAGAAGAAACAAAAACACTTGCAACTATTACATTCCAAAATTACTTTAGGATGTATGAAAAATTATCAGGTATGACTGGTACAGCAAAAACTGAAGAGGAAGAATTTAGAAACATATATAACATGTTTGTTATAGAAATTCCAACTAATTTACCTGTAATAAGAGTAGATGCCGCAGACTTAATTTATTCAACAAAAGAAGAAAAATATAAAGCTATAGTAAATGAAATCAAAAAAAGACATGAAACTGGCCAACCGGTTTTAGTTGGTACAATAGCAATTGAAACAAGTGAATTAATAAGTGGTATGCTAAAAAAAGCACACATTAAACATGAAGTATTAAATGCTAAAAACAACGCAAGAGAAGCTGAAATAATTGCAAAGGCTGGTGAAAAAGGAGCGGTTACAATCGCAACTAACATGGCTGGTCGTGGTACTGATATTAAATTAGGTGAAGGTGTAAAAGAACTCGGTGGCTTATGCGTAATTGGAACTGAAAGACATGAATCTCGTCGTATCGATAACCAGTTAAGAGGACGTTCTGGACGTCAAGGAGATCCAGGATTTAGTCAGTTCTTTGTATCGTTTGAAGATGATTTAATGGTTCGTTTTGGAACTGATAGGTTTAAATCTATTCTTGCTATGGCAGGATTAGATAGTGAAAGAAACATGCGTAGTAAGACCATTACAAGATCTGTTGAAACTGCCCAAAAAAGAGTTGAAGGAAATAACTTTGATGCTCGTAAACACTTATTACAATACGATGATGTAATGGGTAAACACCGTGAAATAATGTATGCAAAAAGAAATGAAATATTAGATAACGATGATATTCACGACATGGTATTAAATACCATTAAAGATCACATTGATTTAATGGTAAGAAAGCATACTAACGAAAAAGGTGTTATAACTGAAAAAGATGCAAATGAGATAGTTGAATATGTTAATGAAAACTTGCTTAATCATTCAAACTTGAAATTATCTGAAATACTTAATAAAGAAATGAATGAAATAATTGAAGTTATTCAAAACAAGGTAATTACTGAATATGAAAATAAGATAAAAGAATTACCTATAGAAATAAGAAATGACTTTGAAAAGGCTATTTCTTTAAGAGTTATAGATAATTACTGGATGGAACACATAAACACAATGGATCATTTAAGAGAAGGTGTGTCATTAAGAGGATATGCTAATGAAGATCCACTTCAAGCTTATATAAGGGAAGGCTTTGAAATGTTTGACAACATGTTAGACAGAATAAATAAAGATATTACTTTATATTTACTAAAAGCAGAAATAAGACAGAACTTAGAAGTTAAACAGGTAAAAGGAAATGCTAATTCAGGAAGTGAAAAAGTAGTTAAGCAGGTTTCTAAAAAATCAAAGAAAATAGGAAGAAATGATCCTTGTCCGTGCGGGAGTGGAAAAAAGTATAAAAATTGCTGTGGCAAATAGCTTATAAAATAAGGGTTTGCGAGGGTTTCAAAAATTAAAAAATTACAAAAAATAGTCGATTTGTTTCCATTTTGTTTCCAAAATTAGGAAAGATGTTACCAAAATCTCGGAAAAGCCTTATAAAATAAGGGAAAAATTTTTGGAAACAATTTTGGAAACAAAAAAGTTAGCCTCCGTTTGCTAGCTTTTTTTGTTAAATATAACTTTTTTTACAATGTATAATGAAAAAAATGTAGTAAAAAGATGAGGTATTTCAGTACGAGTTTGAAATTGCATGACATGATTTAAAAAGAAAATTTATAAGTAAATTTTAAATTATGATTTAAAGCAATAACAAAAGTAATACATTGTATTAACATTAGTTTTTATATATAATAATTATAAGAAATGAGGAAAGTAATGAAAAATTATAAAAAGTATATATTTGATTTAGACTATACGTTATTGATTCCTGATTGGTCTAAAGAAGATGATTTTTTAAGAAGAAATATACCTTTAGAAGAACAAGAAGAGTTTTTTAAACAAAAACAACTTATATTAAATAAATATGAATTAGAATTTCCAAAATATGATTTCAAAACATTAAGTGATTATTTTAAAAGTTACGGATTTAGTGTAAGTGAAGAAGTAATAAAAGGTTGGATGATTCATAATGGGAAAACTATAAAAGATAAAGTGGTTGATGGAGTTATAGAGTTATTCGATTATTTAAAAACGAATAACAAAGATATAGTAATTCTTACTAGTTGGTTTAGTGGAACTCAAATACCGAGATTAAAACGAACCAGCTTATATGAATACATAGATAAGATTGTTGCAGGTGAAGATGCAATGAAACCAGATTTAGAATCATTTGAACTAGCGATTGGAGATACAAACAAAGAAGATTGCATTATGATAGGAGATAGTATTAAAAGCGATAAAATGGGTGCTTTAAATGCAGGAATAGATTATTATATAGTAGATGATGAACATAGCATTAGAGATTTGTTAAATATGATTATAAGTAATAAAAATCAACAAAAGAAATCATATTTTATAAAAAAATATTAAACTTTGTAATAATGTATTAAAAATACATTATTTATTGTTATAATATAAATAAGGAGGGATTATATGAAGTGTCCAGTATGCAAAGATGTTACTTTGTTAATGTCAGAAAAAAAGGGCATTGAAATTGATTATTGCCCAGAATGCCGTGGTATTTGGCTTGATAAAGGAGAATTAGAAAAAATAATAGAAAAGGAAGAAAAATCTTATAATGAAATTAAAAGAGATTTTTCTGATGAAAAATTAGAAAAAACTAAAAAGAAGAAAAAAGGTTCTTTCATTAGTGAAGTTTTTGAAATGTTTGGTGATTAAAACTACTTTAAAAGTAGTTTTTTGTTATTTTTTTAACACAATTTTTTAATAAAATATAAAATGGATAATAATAAGGAAAATAATACCATATTAAATTGATTAATTTTAATTTTAATAATATTAATATTGTGTTATAATTGATAATAGGTGATTATATGGAAATTACAAGTAAGGAAATAAATGCTTTAGACAACAAGTTTAATCATGTATGGAGGTTTCTTTGAAGTAGAAAAAAAGAATCAAAAAATAAATGAATTAAGCGAAGAATTAAATGATCCTAACATATGGAATAATCCATCTAATGCCGAAAAGATAACTAAGGAGCTTAGTGATTTAAAGAAATTGGTTGCTCCGGTTATTAAAATTAAAGAAAACGTAGAAGTACTAAAACAATTTAACGAATTTTCATCTTTAGAAATGGATGAAGAGTTAAAACTTCAGTTTGAGAGTTTATTTAAAGAAACTAGTGAATTGTTAAAAAAGGAAGAAATTTTAACTTATCTAAGTGGAAAATATGATAATAATCCTGCTATTTTTGAAATACACGCAGGGGCCGGTGGTACAGAAAGTTGTGATTGGGTAGCGATGCTTGCTAGAATGTACACAAAGTATTTTGATAAAAAAGGTTACTCATATGAAATGATAGATAAGCAAGACGGAGAAGAAGCTGGTTTTAAAAGCGTTGTATACATTGTTAAAGGAAGTTATGCATACGGATATTTAAAAAATGAAAAGGGCGTTCATCGTTTGGTTAGATTATCGCCTTTTGATTCAAATAACAGAAGACATACTTCTTTTGCGGCGGTAGATGTTATACCAGAATTTGATAATAACATTGATATAAATTTAAATGAAAAAGATTTAAGAATAGATGTTTATAGAAGTACTGGTGCCGGTGGACAAGGAGTTAATACAACCGATAGTGCTGTTAGAATAACTCATTTACCAACAGGAATAGTAGTTACTTGTCAAAATGAAAGAAGCCAGCTTAAAAATAAAGAAACAGCGTTAAAAGTTTTGAAAAGTAAACTTTATCAAATTGAACTTAAAAAAAGGCAAGATGCTGTTAATAACATAAAAAAAGATCATAATGAAATAGAATTTGGATCACAAATAAGAAGTTATGTGCTTCATCCATATTCCATGATAAAAGATCACCGAACAGGTTATGAAACATCCAACGTAAATAAGGTTTTAGACGGTGATTTAGACGGTTTTATAGAAAGTAATTTAAAAGGAGAAAAGCAAGATGAGACTATTTAGAAAACTAAAGGAAAAAAAGGCAGAAAAAGTTTTAAAAGTTGTTGAAACAGCTCATTTGTTTAAAAGATACGTTTTTTTATTAATAGGTATAAGTATTTATGCACTTGCATATAATTTGTTTTTTTATAAAAATAACATTGTGTATGGTGGGGCAAGTGGTATATCAATAATTACTCAAAATTTAATTGATCCATCAAAGATGATTCTTATATTAAACGTGTTTTTTATAATTTTAAGTTTTATTTTTCTTGGCAGAAAAAAAACTTTGGGATCTTTAGTTGGTTCACTACTTTATCCAATAATGGTAAAATTAACAGCTAACGTAGGTGATTACATACAAATAGAAAATGATAATTTGCTTTTAATTGCAATTGTCGGTGGTGTATGCGTTGGTACAGCAGTTGGAATTGTATTTAAAAGTGGCTTTACAACCGGTGGTACTGATATATTAAACCAAATAGTTGCTAAATATTTTAAAGTATCAATAGGAACATCGATGTTAATGACTGATGGTATTATAGTGTTAGTTGGTGGATTCTTCTTTGGATGGACAAGAGTGTTATATGCAATAATCGTACTTTATATAATTAACATTATGGTTGATAAAGTAGTGCTTGGAATATCAAGTGGCAAGGCTGTTTATATAACAACAAAAGAAGATGATCTTGTTTGTGATTACTTATTAAATGAATTAAAATTAGGAATCACTTTAATTGAAACAAGAGGAGGATACACAAATAAGAAAGATCAAATTATATTATGTGTTGTTCCAACTAGTGAATATTTTAAAGTAAGGGAAGGTGTGCAGCAGATAGATAAAAACGCGGTTATTTTAGTAACGGATGCATATCAAACCTTAGGAACGTATTCAGGTAATACAAGTATTATTTAGTAAAAGATGTAGGAAGGTGAAGTAAATGGAATTTATTAAGTTTCGTGGCGCTGAAAAAACTTATAAAAATGGAGTAAACGCAATATATGATTTAAACTTAGACATTAAAAAAGGTGAGTTTGTTTTTGTAACAGGAGCATCAGGCTCTGGTAAATCAACTCTTATTAAAATGCTTTATAGGGAAGAAAGACCTACCCATGGTGAGATTTATGTCGGTGGAGTAAACGTAGCTAAAATAAAAAACAGTAAAGTTTATAAGCTAAGAAGAAAAATTGGAATAGTATTCCAGGATTTTAAATTACTTCCTAAACTTACGGTATATGAAAACGTTGCTTTTGCTCTTGAAATATACGGCTTACCAACTCAAGAGGTAAAAAGAAAAGTATTAAAAGCACTTGATTTAGTTGGCTTAAAATCAAGAACTAAAAGTTATCCAGATCAGTTATCAGGAGGAGAACAACAGCGTGTTGCAATCGCTCGCGCAATAGTTAATTCACCAAAGCTTTTAATATGTGATGAGCCAACTGGTAATTTGGATCCGGATACTAGTTTAGGAATTATGAAAGTAATAGAAAAAATCAATGACTTGGGAACAACCGTTGTTATGGTAACGCACGATAAAGAAATGGTAAATAAGATGAAAAAAAGAGTTATCTTACTAGATAATGGAAAACTAGTTAAAGATTATGAGAAAGGAAGTTATATTGATTATGAAAGCGCTTAGAATTCTTTTAAGAAACATAAGAGATGGGTTTAAAAGTGTAGGTAGAAACTTAAGCTTGTCGATAGCTTCTATTTCATGTATTACCATTACTCTTTTAATAGTTGCAATAGCACTTGTTGTATCTTACAACGTTGAAAACGTAACGAAATTAGTTAAAGAAGACTTTACGATTGTTACTTTTGTTGATACATCTACAACTGATGAACAATTAAATACTTTAAAAGAAAACATAGAAACTCTTAATAACGTTGAATCGGTTGATATTGAAACAAAAGATCAAGTGGCCGATGAAATGAAAGGAACATCAGATGAGTTATCAGCAATAATAGATACTTGGTCTGATGAGAATAATCCTTTGTATGATACTTTATTAGTAAAGGTTAAAAATACCGAACGAATTTCAAATACTGCTGATAAAATATCTGATATGGATTTAGTAACCGATGTTAAATATGGACAAGGTATGGTAGAGGAGTTAATGGCTGTGTTTGACGTTGTTGAAAAAGCAATGGTAGTAGCTATGGTAGCACTTATATTTGTAACTTTATTCTTAATTAGTAATACTATAAAAATCACCATTTTCTCAAGAAAAAGAGAAATAGAAATAATGAGACTGGTTGGTGCGTCTAACTTTTCTATTAAACAGCCATTTGTAATCGAAGGTTTTTGCCTTGGCTTTATAGGTTCATTAATCCCTATTGCGGTAACATTATATGGTTACTCAGCTTTATATAAACATTTTAATGGACAATTCTTTTCTCCGTTTATACAGCTTGTTAAACCAGAACCATTTATATACATGGTATCATTAATATTATTAGGTTTAGGTGTTGTTGTTGGTATGATAGGAAGTTATAGAGCAGTAAGGAAGTATTTAAAGATATGATGAAAAAAGTTACTATTTGCTTACTTATCATTTTAATGATATTAATCATACCAATTACTTCTGTAAATGCTAAAACAATCGGTGATTTACAAAAAGAACTAGAAGCTGAACAAAAAAAACTAGAAGACAACAAAACACAAAAAGCCATAAATTCTCAAAATTTAAGTGAAACAAGAAAAAAGATTGATAATATAAAAAATGATATTTCACAAGTAGAAAAAAACATCGAGGATAAAGAAAATGAAAGTGCCCAATTAGAAAAAGATATAGAAAAGAAAAATGCTGAAACAGAGGATTTAATGAGATATTACCAAGTCTCATCATCCGGTTCAGCAATGCTTGAATACATTATGGGAGCTGAAAGCTTAACTGATTTGATATATAGGTTATCAATAACTGAGCAAATTTCGTCTTACAATGAAAAGTTAGTTGATGAAATGAATGATATGATAGATGAAAATGAAAAGATAAAAAAAGATTTAGAAAGTGAAAAAGAAAGACTAAAAGGATTAAAATCTGATTTAGAAACTCAAGAGGCTGTATTAAGTCAAAAACAAAGTGAGCTTGAAGATGCTGGTGAATCTAACGAAAAAGCTATTAAATCAATGCAAGAAGAACTTAAGTATTATAAATCATTAGGTTGTGATAATAGCTATACGATTGATGGATGTTTATCTAAACTTTATGGTGGCGGAAGTTCAGGAGGCTATCTACCTTCTGGTACAACGTTTTATAGACCAACAACATCAGGTAGGATATCAAGTGAATTTGGTAAAAGAACGTTGTTTGGATCTGCTAATAACCATTTTGCAATAGACATTGCAATGCCTATCGGAACGAATGTTTATTCTGTTGCACCGGGTATTGTAGGTGATATTGGAAGAGTATGCGGTATATCAGTTGTTGTATGGCATAATATTAATGGTCAAACATACTCATCATTATATTGCCATTTATCTAAAACCATTGCAAAAAAAGGACAGGTTGTAACAAAAGACACCATTATAGCAAAATCAGGTAATACTGGTATATCAACTGGACCTCATTTGCATTTAGGATTAGCAACTGGTAAATATAAGGCTGATTATTACTTATATTATGGATCATCTGGAAGTTTTGAGTCACACACGTTTAATCCAAGAAATGTGATAACTTTCCCACCACTTGGTTCAAGTTATTATAATAGATAAAAGAGCGTTTTGCTCTTTTTTTGATAGTATCATTTTAATAGCTATTTTTATTATTATATATTTCTTGTTTTCTTTTATAATAAATGATAGAATAAACGTATTAATTAGAGGTGATTCTTATGTTTGATTTAGTGTCTAAATTTAAACCATCTGGTGATCAGCCGGAGGCAATAAAAGAACTTTCTGATGGAATAAAAGATGGCAAGAAATACCAGGTTTTACTAGGGGCTACGGGCACTGGTAAAACATTTACAATTGCAAACGTAATTAAAGAAGTAAATAAGCCAACGCTAGTTTTAGCACACAACAAAACGCTAGCAGGCCAGTTGTACTCAGAGTTAAAGGAAATCTTTCCAAACAATCACGTTTGTTATTTTGTTTCGTACTATGACTATTACCAACCAGAAGCATATGTTCCATCTAGTGATACTTATATAGAAAAAGATTCATCTATTAATGATGAGATAGATGAGTTAAGACACTACGCAACATCATCTTTAATAAATTATAAGGACGTAATAGTAGTAGCATCAGTATCTTGTATATATGGTATAGGAGATAAAGAAGAATATGAAAATCACATGCTTACTTTAAAAGTAGGAGACGAGATAAACAGAAACGAAATACTTAAAAAACTAGTTGATATGTTATATGAAAGAAATAACATGGACTTAGTAAGGGGAACATTTAGAGCCAAGGGTGATGTTATTGAAGTTATTCCATCATATGAAAAAAGCCATGGAATTAGAATAGAGCTTTTTGGAGATGAAATAGATAGAATTTGTGAATTTGACGTATTAACTGGAGCGGTTGTAAGCGAAAAAGAACTTATCTCAATCATGCCAGCATCTCATTTCGTAACTAGTGATGAAAAATTAAAAAAAGCAATTGTAAATATTAAGGCTGAGTTAGAAGATAGGCTAAAATATTTTCGTGATAACGGTAAGTTATTAGAAGCAGAACGCCTGGAACAGAGGTGTAAGTATGATATAGAAATGCTAGAAGAAACAGGTTTTTGTTCTGGAGTTGAAAACTACTCAAGACATCTAGCTTTAAAACCTGCTGGTGCAACGCCAACTTGTCTTTTAGACTTCTTTCCAAAAGATTTTTTAATGGTCGTAGATGAATCCCATGTAACATTACCTCAAGTCAAAGCTATGTATAACGGCGATAGAAATAGAAAACAAATGCTTGTTGATTATGGCTTTAGACTTCCATCAGCGTTAGACAACAGACCTTTAAGATATGAAGAATTTGAAGAAAAAATAAACCAAGTAATATATGTATCTGCAACTCCTGGTGATGAAGAATTAGAAAAAGTTCATAATCACGTGGTAGAACAAATAATTAGACCAACTGGTCTTTTAGATCCTTTAATAGAAGTTAGAAAATCTAGTAACCAAGTTGACGATTTGATAGAAGAAATTCAAAAACAAATTGAAAAAGGTGACAGAACTTTAGTTACAACTTTAACCATTAGAATGGCGGAGGAATTAACTTCATATTTAAAGAATTTAAATATAAAAGTGGCTTATCTTCATAGTGAGGTAAAAACACTTGAAAGACTTAGAATAATACATGATTTAAGAGCGGGTAAATATGATGTTTTAGTAGGTATAAACCTTTTAAGGGAAGGCCTTGATATACCAGAGGTAAGCTTGGTTGCTATTTTGGACGCTGATAAACAAGGCTTCTTAAGAAGTCACAGAAGTCTTATTCAAACTATTGGTAGATGTGCAAGAAACGCAGGCGGGCGTGTTATAATGTATGGTGATATTATAAGCGAAGCGATGAGGCAGGCGATTGATGAAACCGCAAGACGCCGCGCAATACAAATTAAATATAATGAAAAGCATCATATAGTACCTCAAACTATAAAGAAAAAGATAATGGATGTTGTAAGTGTTAACGCAGGTGATAAGAAATCTAAGAAGCATAGAACTAAAGAAGAAATTCATGATGATAAGCTTCTAAAACAATTAGAAGACGAAATGAAAAAGGCCGCTGATGATTTAGATTTCGAACGTGCTATGGAACTTCGTGATATTATATTTGAAATGAAGGTAAATTAAAAGAGACGAACGTAATTATTCTTGTTCATCTCTTTTTTTAATTGCTTTACAATACCATATAGCTTCTTCTTTTTGTTTGTTATTTAGTTTGCTAAAACTATGTAATAATTCATCGTTTAAGTTATTTTCTTTATATAAGATAGGTTGTGGATTATCAGTTCTATCTAGTAAATAATCAACTGACGTATCTAAAAAATCAGCTATTTTTATTAATGTATCGGCACTAGGAAGCGCTTTTCCACTTTCATAAGCACTAATCGTTTCTTGTGATACCTCCGCTGCAATAGATAATCTTATTTGTGTTATGTTTTTCTTTTTTCTTAATTCTTTTAAATTCTTCATAATACCACTTCTTTAAATATTTCTATAATAATTTTATAAAAAGCATTTGTATTCTATAGATATGTGTTCTATAATAAATATAGCTACAGTTTGTATTATTATACGCAGTATCTTAATAATTATGCTGTAAATATAAAGAAAGGAGTAGGAAGTATGGAAGAAAAAAGTGCTAAGAAAAAAGGATTTCCAAAATGGGCTAAAATATTAATAATTGTTTTTGTTGTAATTATTATAATAGGATTAGCAAGTGGAAATGAAGATTCTTCTAGTAATAATAGCAGTAATAATAATGGAACAACAAATAAAAACAAAACACAAGAAAAATTCACTTTGCTTGAAGTAACAAGTGCTGCCCCAGATGATTATAATTTTGCTTATTATATTGAAGGGTCAATAAAAAATAATATGGATAAAGATTATGACTATGTACAGGTTGAATTTACAACTTATGATGCTGATGGTAATACCTTAGGTACTTGCTTGGATAACAATAGTGGTTTAGAAGCTAATGGCACATGGAAGTTTAAAGCGATGTGTACAGATAATGTTGAACAAATAGCATCTTATAAACTTAAAGAAATAATGGGTTGGTAAAAAGCTAATATTTAATTTATTAGCTTTTTTTGACTATTGTTAAAAGAACAATTGTTTGATATAATAATAGCGATATTAAGGCCTAACCTCACATGTATGGGGATATTTAAGTATTGGTTAGTAGTTTATGTAACGGGCAAATATAAATGAAAGGAGCGGTTTTAAAAAGTAAGAAACTTTTTATTGTAGTAAAAATTTATATTTATAAGAAAGGAAAAAAGTTATATGAACGAACTAACAAATTATAATGAAAGTGTTTTTGAAAATATAAAGCACATTGATGAAAATGGAATTGAGTATTGGGAAGCCAGAGAATTACAAAAGGTTTTAGAATATAAAGAATGGAGGAAGTTTGAAGGGGTAATAAATAAAGCTAAACAAGCGTGCGATACTAGTAAATTCAACGTTTCCGAGCATTTTGTCGGCGCCGACAAAACGATAAAAATGCCTAAAGGAGCAAAGAAGATAATATGTGATTATAAATTATCAAGATATGCATGTTATCTTATAGTTCAAAATGCAGATTCTAGAAAAAAAGTTATTGCACTAGGGCAAACATATTTTGCTATTCAAACAAGAAAGCAAGAAATAAGTGAGTTAGAATATGAAAAACTAACTGAAGATGAAAAAAGGTTCTATCAAAGAAGTAAGGTAAGAAAAGAAAATTATGCATTAAATCAAACGGCTAAGAAAGCTGGTGTTAAAAACTTTGATAAGTTTCATAATGCTGGATATAAAGGTTTATATAATGGAGAAACAGCAGATGATATCTCAAAAAGAAAAGGATTAAGATATAGAGAAGACATTTTAGATAACATGGGTAGTGATGAATTAGCGGCAAATCTTTTTAGAATATCACTTACTAATCAAAAGATTAACAATGAAAAAATAAAAGGAGAAACTCCGGCTTGTGATGCACATTATGAAGTTGGTGATGCAATTAGAACTACTATCAAGCAAGTTGGAGGAACGCTTCCAGAAGAAATGCCAGTCCCAGATAAATCACTAAAAGAACTTGTAAAAAAGGAAGAAAATAAAAAATTCATTGATACAATAAAATAACAATTTTAATTTTTATGTTTTTATGATAGAATATAGTCGCTAGAGGTGTTGTATATGGATAAGATTATAGTAAAAGGTGCTAGAGAAAACAATTTAAAAAACGTGGATATTGAAATTCCTAAAAATAAATTAACGGTTATGACTGGTGTATCTGGATCAGGTAAGTCATCACTTGCTTTTGATACAATATATGCAGAAGGTCAAAGAAGATACGTAGAAAGTTTATCTGCTTACGCAAGACAGTTTTTAGGTGGAACAACAAAGCCTGATGTTGATTCGATAGAAGGCCTTTCTCCATCTATTTCAATAGATCAAAAAACAACTAATAACAACCCAAGATCTACGGTTGGAACGGTAACTGAAATATATGATTACTTAAGGTTATTATTTGCTCGCATAGGTGTTCCTTACTGTCCAAATCATAATATTCCAATATCAAGTCAGTCTATTGAAGAGATGACAAATCAGATAATGAATGAGGAAGAAGAAACAAAACTAATAATTTCTTCGCCAATTGTTTATGGACAAAAAGGCACGTTTAAAGATTTACTTGAAAATTTACGAAAAGATGGTTATGTAAGAGTAAAAATAGATGATGAAGTAAGAGATTTAAGCGAGGATATAAACTTAGAAAAAAATAAAAAACATAATATTCTAGTTATAATAGATAGGGTAAAAAGAAAAGATGAAGCAAGAGGAAGAATTTATGAGGCACTAGAGCTTGCCTGCAAGTTGTCTAAGGGAAAAGCAGTGGTTGAAATACCTGGACGTGATGAAATCGTTATGAGTGAGTCCTTTGCTTGTCCTCACTGTGATTTTTCACTAGAAGAATTAGAACCTAGAATGTTTTCGTTTAACGCTCCATACGGATCATGTCCAGATTGTAAGGGATTAGGATTTAAGCAAAAGATGAGTGCGGACTTAATCATTCCTGATAAAAACAAAACGTTAAGACGCGGCGGAATAGAGCCTTATGCAGGCATGGATGAGTACAATATATATATTAAAAAACTTGAAATAGTTTGTGATAAATATGGCATTGACATGGATAAGAAAATCAAGGATCTAACAAAAAAAGAGCTTGATATAGTTCTTAATGGTACCAAAGAGCCTATTGAGTTTAAGTTTTCAACAAGAAGTGGAAACTCTGTTGATTCATATGAACCATATGAGGGCGTATTAAACAACTTAGAAAGACGTTACTTTGAGACTAATAGTGAGTTTATAAGAGAATGGCTTGGTAAGTACATGGTAGAACTTACTTGTCCAACTTGTCATGGTAAAAGATTAAAAGAAAGTGTTTTATCAGTTTTAATAAACAAGAAAAACATAATTGATTTAACCGATATGAACATTGATAAATTATATGATTTCTTTGATAAATTAAAGTTAAGCAAGGAAAAAGAAGAAATTGCAAGATTATTAATTAAAGAAATAAAATCAAGGTTAGAGTTTTTACATAACGTAGGACTTGGTTACTTAACCTTATCAAGAAGTGCTGGAACGCTTTCTGGTGGCGAAGCACAAAGAATAAGACTTGCAACCCAAATTGGATCACAGTTAACAGGAGTTTTATACGTACTTGATGAACCAAGTATTGGACTTCACCAAAGAGATAATCAAAGACTTATTGATTCTTTATTAAAGATGAGGGATTTAGGTAATACTTTAATAGTTGTAGAGCATGATACTGATACGATGCTTCAAGCTGATTACCTAGTAGACGTAGGTCCTGGTGCAGGAGATCACGGTGGAGAAATAGTCGCTTGTGGAACGCCAGAAGAGGTTATGAAAAACAAAAACAGTTTAACAGGCGATTACCTATCTGGAAGAAAGAAAATAGAAGTCCCTAAAAAAAGAAGAAAAGGAAACGGTAAGTATATAGAAATAAAAGGTGCTAAAGAAAATAACTTAAAGAACATGAACGTTAAGTTTCCACTTGGAAAGTTTATATGTGTAACTGGTGTATCAGGATCAGGTAAATCAAGTTTGATTAATCAAATTTTATATAAAGCACTTGCATTAAACGTTTATGGATCAAGAGTGGTTCCGGGTAAACATAAAAGTATTAAAGGATTAGAAAACGTCGATAAAGTAATTGATATAACTCAAGATCCAATTGGTAGAACGCCTCGTAGTAATCCTGCAACTTACGTTGGTGTGTTTGATGATATAAGAGACGTTTTTGCAAATACTAAGGAAGCGAAGATAAGGGGTTATGATAAAGGAAGATTTTCGTTTAACGTTAAAGGAGGCCGCTGTGAAGCGTGCTGGGGTGATGGCGTTAAGAAGATTTCGATGAACTTTTTACCAGACGTATACGTTCCTTGTGAGGTTTGCGGGGGCACGCGTTTTAATAAGGAAACTTTAGAAGTTAAATATAAAGGAAAAACAATATATGACGTTTTACAAATGCGCGTTGAAGAAGCACTAGAATTCTTCGAAAACCATCCTAAGATTAAAAGGAAATTACAAGTTTTAATGGACGTTGGATTAGGTTATATAAAACTTGGTCAAAGCGCTCCAACATTATCTGGAGGTGAAGCATCACGTGTTAAACTTGCTAAAGAACTTCAGAAAAAACCAACCGGTAAAAGTGTGTTTATCCTAGATGAACCAACAACCGGACTTCATAGTGATGATATTAAAAAACTTCTTGTTATATTAAATAGAATCGTTGATAATGGTGATACGGTAATCGTAATAGAGCATAACTTAGATGTTATAAAAGTAGCAGATCACATAATAGACTTAGGGCCAGAAGGCGGTGACGGTGGAGGAACTATAGTTTGTGAAGGAACGCCTGAAAAAGTGGCTAAATGTGAAAAATCTTACACCGGAATGTATTTAAAACAAATTTTATAGGGGAATTTTAGAAAAAACGGCTAATAATAAGGTAGAGATAAAAAATATCTTTACCTTATTTTTTTATAATTTATTCATTATTTTCTAATTAACTTTTATTCTTTTAAAAATGATAGAATATTCTTTGAAAGGAGCTGTTATCATGGTACAACCAATAAATATTTCTTGGTCAAAAACAAAGAAGAACGTTGAGCAAACAATCGCAAAGTACGTATATTATAGTTTGTCGGTTGATAACGGCCCAACTTCAAAAATAAAAGATGATTTTACCCTTGATGAGTTAAGTTATATTACTAATACTAATTCTTATATTAAATTAGATCCTCAAGAAAGAAAAACAAGAATAGAATTTATTAATTACTTTAGATTTTCGTTTAATAAATTAACAACTGAAGAAAGAAAAATAATATATTGGACTTATTTAGATAAGGAAAATAACTATGATGATAGGTTTATTGCTAATAACTTAGGTTTTTCACTGGGATATTATTACATTAAGAAAAAAGAAACTCTAATTAGATTTGCTTATTCTTTAGGAGTTGAAGAAACAGAATGAAAAAAATAAATAAATTCATTTATGTGACAAAATATTTTTTCTTTGTTTCTTATAATTAAATCAGGAGGGACTTATGGATTTAAAGATAACGAAAAGTACCTATGAAGATGCAAAAGAAGTAAATAAATTGTTAACTAAGTTAATAGTTGACGAAAAAAAATATGATGAAAACATTAATGAAAATTGTGTTGTTAAATCACTTTATGAGAATTTTTATAATAACGATGATGTTTGCCTTTTAGTTGCGAAAGAAAAAGAACATATTATTGGTTATATATATGGTTATGTTCAAAATAATGGTGATGCAAAAATTGATACGGTTAGTGTTTTGGATGCTTTGTACGTTGAGCAGGATTATAGACGCTTAGGTGTTGGAATTAAACTTATTGACGCTTTTAAGAATTGGTCTTATGAAATAGGTGCAAAATACATAGAACTAAAAGTTTGTAAGGAAAACAATAGTGCAATTAATTTGTATGAAAAAATGGGATTTACCGAGAATAAGATAATTATGGTAACGAAACTAGGTGATAACGATGAAACTTTCTAGATTTTTTCATCATGTTAAGATAGAAAACAACGTATATGCAATTTATAATTCATTAGTTATGGAAATCGCTTATGTAGATAGTAAAACTTATAAGAAAGTTATTGATTTTTCGGTTAGTAAAAAACAAGCTGAAGAGTTAAAAAAAATAGGAGTTTATGTATCAAAAAGAAGTTTGGATGATGAAGCATTAAAATTGGTAAGAAAAAGATATGAAAAAGTAACTGGTAAAGTTAATATAATGTATTTTATAATGAGTTCGGCGTGTAACTTGGGCTGTAAATATTGTTTTATAGAAAATTGTCAGTTTAATAACAATAAAGAAATTAACATGAGTGAAAAAACCGCACTTGAAGCACTTATTAAATACACTGATTATCTAAAACTTAATAAAATGCGAGGCTCCGTCATATTTTATGGTGGTGAGCCGTTAGTTAATTGGAAAGTTATAAAACTTGTTTTAAATAAGGCAACCGAACTTTCCTCGCCAATTGATTTTTCTATGGTTACCAATGCCACTTTATTAGATAAAGAAAAAATAGAATTCTTAGCAGAAAAACAAGTAGAAATAGGTATATCTATTGATGGTCCTAAAGAGCTTAATGATAAAAACAGAGTTTATCGTCATGGTAATAAAAGTGTTTATGATGAAGTTATCAAAAAGTTTCCTTATCTTGAGTTAAGTAGTGCTAAATTTGGGTTATCCATAACGGTTTCAGAGGATCTTTTAAATAAACAGGATGAAGTATTAAACTGGTTAAAAAAACTTGGAGTAAAAAGCATTTTTTATAATTTATATCATTATACAAGTTATGACTCTAATTGGGAAAGTTATTATAAAAAAGCTTGTGATTTTCTTATAAAATCTTATAAATTATTAAGTAGTAGTGATATATATGATGGAAGAATAATAAGGAAAATAGATAGTTTTTATAATAATGAATTTAAATTTTCAGATTGTGGAGCGATTGGGGCTAATCAATTAGCAATAAAGCCAAATGGAGACATATGTATTTGTCATGGGTACTTAAAGACGGATAAGTATGTAATCGGGAACATTAAAGAACTTTCTATTGAAGAAATCATGAATTCTGACGAAATAAAATTTTGGAAGGAAAGAAATACTTTAAACAATAAAAAATGCTTAAATTGTAATGCATTATTTATATGTGGCGGTGGCTGCGCGATTCAGGCCGAAGCCTTGTTTGGTGATAGGAAAATGATTGATAAACCTTTTTGTATACATACTAAAAAAACATTATCATGGATACTTAAAGAGGCCTACCAATTAAATAAAAAAATCAATAATAATACAAAGGAGGTGAGACAATGAAAATGTTAGATAAAAACACCATAAAAAAACACATGGTATCATCATTTGAAAATTATGCTTCAGTATGCAGCAGTTGTGCTTGCGGTGGTGGTGTTGGTTCATGTAATACTACTTGTAAGGGGTGCAAAGATAAAAACGAAAACATAAAAGAAGTAAGAAACGTTTATGATAAATAGGAACTTTAAAAAAGTTCTTATTTTGTTTAGGAGGTTATTTCATGATTATAGATGCACATAGTCACGTAGGTAAAGATTACTATTTTAGTGGTACAACCTTAGAGTCATATGATGATTTTTGCAAGAAAAATAATATTGACATTGGCCTATTAATGCCAATGCCTTGGCCAGTTTATGAAGATGATGATAAAGAGGTGTGTTCTCTTGTTTGGGAACATGAGAATTACAAATTAATACGATATTATAAATTAGTTAATGAAAATGGTGAAATAGTAAAAAAAGAAGTTGTATCAAATCCATATAAAAATATTAACGAATATTATTATAATTTAATAACAAATTCTAAAACTAATACAAAAATTGAATTTGTACCTCTTATTCATGGAGCTTTAGATAAGGCTTCTTACGTTGAAGATATTATAAAAAAGTTTAGTCCAGTAGCTCTTAAATTTCATGGCTTTAGTAGTGGCTTTTTTAAGGAGGATGTTAAACCTGAATTAGTAGAAGCAATAAGGTATTATGATGTTCCTTTAATCTTACATACTTCTGTTTATGCATATAATGATGGCTATGGTTTTGAAACTAAATACTGGCGTAATAAATGTAGTCCTAATGATTGGGCCATGTTTTTATTAGAAAATAATTTAAGAGGTGTCTTAAATCATGGGGCATGCTTAGATACCGAAATCACCAATTTAGTTAATAAGTGTGATAACATCATGATTGGAATAGGTCCTGATTTAGATATTTCTTTGGATCCATATAAGGTTTTAACACCAAGGGAAGAATATTTAAAAAGAGGGTATCTTAATATTTTAAAAGAATTAGTTAATCCAGAGAAACTACTTTTTGACATAGATTTTAATTGGAATACTGATAATCATGGTAACATTGATGATAAATCCATTGGTAGAATTTTAAATACTTGGTCATATAGTGATAGTGAAAAAATACTTTATAAAAATGCTAAAAATTTTTATAAAATCTAATTTTGTAAAAAAAATTATATAAAATATTATCCTTATGCTATAATTATAGTGGTGATACTATGAAAGTAATAGTAATTGATGATAAAAAAAGTAAAAAAAGTAGTGAAAATGGTATAGAATATAGACTTAACTTGTTTTTAGAATGGCTTATTTATATGCTTGGTTATGCTATAGTTTTACTAATAACTTCTAATTTATTTAGATCATTATATGTTGAAAACTTTTTCTATGGTTTTTTAGCAGCGGTAATTATATACGTTCTTAATAAAACGGTTAAACCATTTTTAGTTACTATATCGCTTCCTTTAATAGGACTTTCCCTTGGTTTGTTTTACTTTGTTATAAACGTGTTAATATTACTTTTAGTTAATTTGATATTAGGTAAACATTTTTATTTAACAGGTTTTTTCTCACCTATAATAGTATCGATTTTTATAAGTGTAATGAACATGATAATTTCAAATTTAATTATAAAACCATTAATAGAAAGGTGTAAAAGATAATATGAATCAGGTAGCGTTTAGTATAGGGCCACTTAGTATAACGTGGTATTCGATTTTTATTTTAACAGGAATAATATTAGCAGCTTTATTCATAAACAAGGAAGCTAAAAAATATAACATTCCAACTAGTTTTGTTACAAACTTAGTGTTTTGGTGTGTGGTTTTTGGTCTTATAGGAGCTAGAATTTACTACGTTTTATTTAATTTGGATTATTATACGGCATATCCAATTGAAATAATTAAAATATGGAATGGAGGACTTGCTATTCACGGAGGTATAATAGCAGGTTTAATAACGTTAGTTGTGTATTGTAAGAAATATGGTGTTAGTATTCTTAAAATGCTTGATATAGCAGCACCAGCACTTCTATTAGCACAAGGAATAGGACGCTGGGGAAACTTCTTTAATGGTGAGGCTCATGGTGGGATTGTTACAAGATCATTCTTAGAAGGCCTTCATTTGCCAGAATTCATAATAGATGGAATGCATATCGGAGGTAACTATTATCATCCAACGTTCTTATATGAATCTGTCTTTTGTATAATAGGTTTTGTTGTATTAGTTGGTTTTAGAAGTGTAAAATCAACAAAACTTGGTAATACAACTGCATTATACCTTATGTGGTATGGCGTTTTAAGATTCTTTATTGAATCACTTAGAACCGATAGTTTAATGTTAGGTAATTTAAAAATGGCACAAGTTGTATCAATAATTATGATTATAGTAGGATTTGTTATGTTTATTATAACCAAAATTAAATGTAAGAGATATGATGATGTAGGAGCTAAAGAAAATGAAATCAAATGTTAATTATGATGTTATTATAATAGGGGCAGGACCAGCTGGGCTTTGTGCTGCCATATACTTTAAAAGAGCAGGTATTACTCCTTTAATACTAGAAGCATCCGCACCCGGTGGAACACTTAACAAAACTCATAAAATAGAGAATTATCCAGGATATCAAGATGGTGACGGCTCGACGCTTGCTTTTAGAATGTATTCTCAAGTAGAAGAACTTTCTGTTCCATTTAAAACTGAAAAAGTAATAAACATAGAAAAAGAAAGTAATGGTTATATTGTTATAACAGAAAATAATAAATATACGTCTAATTATATTTTAATAGCAACCGGAAAGACTCCAAGAAAACTAGATGCAGTAGGTGCTGATACGTACGAAAATAAAGGTATATCATACTGTGCAGTTTGTGATGGTGCTTTATATAAGGATAAAGATGTTATCGTAGTCGGTGGTGGAAACTCAGCAATGGAAGCAGCAACATACATGAGTGATATAGCACGATCTGTATACATAATAAATAGATCAAACGTATTAAGAGCAGATGAAAAAGAAAAAGACGTAATAAAACGTAAAAACGTTAAAGTACTTTTAAATAAAAAAGTAAAAGAAGTATTAGGAGATACTAAAAAAGTAACTGGTGTTATTTTAAATGATGATGAAAAGATAGATGCTAGTGCAATATTTGTTTGCATTGGGCAAGAAGCATCAATAGCATATTATCAAAACCTTAATTTAGAGTCTGATAACAAAGGAATAATCGTTGATACTGAAATGAAAACAAGCGATGATAACGTTTACGCTGCAGGAGACTCGGTAAGTAAGGATTTATACCAGGTTGTAACAGCAACAGCAGAAGGCGCGATTGCAGCAACAAACATAATTAAAAAAATAAGAAAGTCTAATGGTTAGTTATTAGACTTTCTTTTTGCTTTAACAATTATTTTCTTTTTCTTTAGAGTTTTACCATTTTCATTAAGATAAATAAAATTATTTATTGTTTTTATTTCATCATCACTATAATTATTCTTATTAATATCTTTTTTAAGTTTATCTAAAGAAAGAATATCTTTAGATAAATGATTATCCAAGAACCATTTTAATTTTGTTGTATTAAAATCGTCATTATATCCGCCTATGGTTTTATCAAATCTAACACCCGCTATTATTTCTTTTTCACTAATCATGATGTCATCAAGCGGATGTTTTAACCATACGATTGGCTCAACTTTAATCCAAACATAATTGCCATTTTTATATTTTTCTTCATTAGAAAGAGTGAAATAAGTATCATCAAAACCCGAATTAGCTCTTATTCTAGCATATATTTCTCCATTGTATTCAAAATACTCTTGCTTTTCTGGTAAAAAATCTTCGCCATAATCATCATATTTTCTACCATCAAAAATGCAACCCGTCCCAATACTAGTTAGGTCACCAGCATTGTATGAGTCCTCTAGAGATCTTTGTATAAATTTATTTGTCGCTGATCCCGGATAATAACCATATGTTATTTCTTCTAATCCATTTGGTCTTGTTTTAATTGTATGTGGAAGATTTTGGATTGATGAGTACGGCAAAGCTGCGCGCACTCCGCTAGAGCGTCTGATACGAACGAGACAGTCGCTATCACCATCTGGACCAATGCTGAGTACGTCTCCGTCTCTATCTGAGTTTTGAAGCCAATAATAACCTGTTCTTCCTCCTAGAGAACTATCATTATCTACGTGATAATTAGATACATAAGCTCCTCTTAAAATAGCAGTATCACTAACCGCTGCTTTTGGGTCTATTACTTTAAATATGTTTAGTTTATTATCACCATATACTTGTTCTTTTGTTAATATCGTTAATTTTGGTATTTCTATAGTCTTATCCATAATTTCTTTCCTTTCTTGTGTATATATTATATTTATTTTTAAATTAAAGTCAATAAAAACACCCGGATATGTTGAAAAAGAAACCATTATCTGATATAATTCTTATGGTAAGGAAGTGATGGTATGACGTTTTCGAGTAAAATTAAAAAAGAAATTAGTACAACTGAGTGTACTAGGGCTGAGTACTTATCTGAATTATCAGGAATAATTAGAACTAGTGCACAAATAAAGATATATAACATAAAAATACAAACTGAAAACAAGTTTGTTGCAAATCGCATTTTTGGTTTGTTTAAAATTTTATATGATATCAACTTAAATATATCACTAAGAAAGAATTATAACTTTAAGAAAAATGAAATATATGTATTAGAACTTAAAAAAGAAACGTTAAAAGTACTTCGTGATTTAGGAATAGTAAATGAAAAAAACGAGCTTTTAATAATACCAAGTGAGTCTATGCTTTCTGATGAAGAGTTAAAAAGAGCATACTTAAGAGGAGTGTTTTTAGTTTCTGGAAGTCTAAATGATCCTAAAACATCAAGGTATCATTTGGAGTTCTTAATTAATGATACTAAGTATGCTAATTTTTTAAACGACTTACTTAATGAGTGTAATTTAAACAGTAAGATCCTGCATCGTAAAAAGGGTTACATGATATATATTAAGGAAGCTGAAAAAATAAGTGATTTTTTAAGACTTATAAGAGCTTATAACGGAGTTATGTATTATGAAGAAATAAGAGTTTACCGTGAAAAGATAAACATGACTAACCGTTTAAATAACTGTGAGCAGGCAAACGTTGAAAAAACGCTTGCAACATCTAATAAACTTATTTCTGAAATTAACTATATCAAAGAGCGTGATGCGTTTGATCTTTTAGATGACAAATTAAAAGAAAGTGCGGATTACAGGGTTAAGTATCCTGAGACCTCTCTTTTAGAGCTTAGTAAAATAATGACTTTAGAAACTGGTTTAAACGTTAGTAAATCATGTTTAAATCATAGGTTCAGAAAGATAAAGGAGTTTGCGGATAAATTAAGGAATCAAAATTAATTTAATTAAGTCTTTAAAAAATACCTTTTTTTATGTATAATAGTATTGTTATAAATAATACAAAGTAGCAGGAAAGAAGTGAGGTAAATGGCAAGAGTAATAGCATTGGTAAACCAAAAAGGTGGAGTAGGTAAAACAACGACTAGTATAAATTTAGCCGCTTCTTTAGGCGTTCAAGGTAAAAAAGTATTACTTATCGATTTAGATCCGCAAGGAAATTGTTCGACAGGTGTTGGAATTAATAAAGGTGATGTTTCAAAAAGCATTTATGATCTTTTGCTTGGAAGATGTGAGGCAACAGATGCAATAATAAGAACTAACTTTAAGAATTTAAGTATAATTCCTGCAACGATTAATCTAGCAGGTGCAGATATAGAGTTAATTGAAAAGTCAAAGGTTGATCCTACTTTTCAAAAAAACATGCAGTTAAAATTAGCGATTGAACCTATTAAGGATAATTATGATTATATTATTATAGATTGCCCACCATCTTTAGGCCTTTTAACAACTAATGCTCTAACGGCTGCTAATTCTGTTTTAATACCTGTTCAGTGTGAGTTCTTTGCGCTTGAAGGTATTATGCAGCTTCTAAATTCAATCATGCTTGCACAAAGAAAACTTAATCCAACGCTTGAAATAGAAGGGGTACTTTTAACCATGCTTGATTCTAGAACTAATCTAGGACTTGAAGTAGTAGAAGAAATAAGAGGCTTTTTTAAAGAAAGAGTATATAACACGTTAATTCCAAGATTAATAAGGCTTACTGAGGCACCTTCTCATGGAAAGCCAATAATCGCGTATGATCCAATGAGTAGGGGTACCGAAGCGTACCTTAACCTAGCAAAGGAGGTAATTGAACATAATGAAGGAAGAACAGAGTAAAAGAAGGGCTTTAGGAATGGGGTTAGAACAACTTTTCAACACTGAGGTTTTAGATTTTAACAACATAGAAAACAAAATAATTGATGAAACTCCAAAAGATGAGATAGTAGAGCTAGACTTAAACGAGTTAATGCCTAATCCTTATCAGCCAAGAAAAGTGTTTGATGAGGATGCATTACAAGAGCTTGCCTCATCAATAAAAGAACATGGTGTATTTCAGCCTATAATAGTTAAAAAAAGTGTTAAAGGCTATAACATAATCGCGGGTGAAAGAAGGGTTAAAGCATCAAAATTAGCAGGCTTAACCAAAATACCTGCCATAATAAAAGATTTTACTGATGATGAAATGATGCAGGTTGCTCTTTTAGAGAACTTACAAAGAGAGGATTTATCTGCGATAGAAGAGGCTAAAGCATATAAGTCAATCATTGAAACGATGAGGTTAACTCAAGATGAACTTGCTAAAAAACTAGGTAAATCAAGAAGCCACATAACTAATATGTTAGGACTTTTAAGACTTCCTTTAAACGTGCAAGACATGGTATTATATGGAAAACTTTCAATGGGACACGCACGTGTTTTAAGTAAGCTTGAAAATCACGATCAAATAGAAGAACTTGCAAATAAGGTAGTAAATGAAAACCTAAGTGTAAGGGATTTAGAAGAGTTAACAAACGAAAACACCTTCGCAAGAAAAACGCCAGTTAGCAAACCTAAAAAATCAAAGGAATATAAACATGTAGAAGATGCTATGAAAGAAAAATTAGGAACTAAAGTAGCAATTTCTGATAATAAAATAAAAATCTCGTTTGCAACTAAAGAGGATTTAAATCGTATTTTAGAGATATTAAACATAGAAGTGGAATAGGAGAATTATTATGAAAATCTTTGGACTTACAATTGCTGAAGAGATATACATGACGGTTATCATAATCGTTGTTGCATTTATCTTAGAAAAACTCTTGAAGGCAATTATTAAAAAAACCTTTAATCCGGAAAAAAAACATAAAAGGTTTGATACCAGAAAGGTAAAAACAATAAGAAGCCTTTTATGTAACGTTGTTAAATACGTAATATGGGTTTTAGCAATCTTATCATTATTAAGCGTTTATGGAGTTAATACGGCAGCGTTAATTACTGGATTAGGAGTTGTATCATTAGTTGTTGGACTTGCTTTTCAAGATATATTGAAAGATATTTTGGTTGGAGCATCAATATTGTTTGAAAACTGGTATGCGGTAGGAGACTTAGTTAAGATTGGAGACTTTACCGGTACGGTAACTTCAATTGGGCTTAAGGCAACAAGAGTTCAAGCATACACTGGTGAGATAAAAATAATATCAAACAGAAACATAACGGAAGTTATTAACTATAGCTTGGATAAAACAATGGCGGTAGTAGACGTTCCAATAAGTTATGAAACAAACATAGATAAAGCAGAAAAAATATTAAAAACACGCGCTGCAACGTTAAAAGATAAAATTCCCTTTTTAACCGACGAACCAGAAGTTTGGGGAGTCGAGGAACTTGCTGATTCATCTGTTGTAATTAGGGTAGTTGCGAAGTGTAAGCCAACAAAACACTACGAGGCACAAAGACTAATGAAAAAAGAGTTCAAAGATGCGTTAGATAAAAGTGGTATTAAAATTCCATACATGCAAATAGAGGTTCATAATGAAAAATAATTATGAGTTAAATTCCATTGTTAAAATGAAAAAACAGCATCCATGTGGTTGTGATACGTTTAAAGTAATTCGCGTTGGTGTAGACATAAAAATAAAATGCACTAATTGTGGAAGAACGATTATGCTACCTAGAGTAGATTTTAATAAAAAGATTAAAAAGGTTATAACGGAGGAATGAAAATGATAAATCCAAAGAAATTAAAAAGATCATCTCATCCAGTCATGTTTTTTATATACATGTCAATATTGGTTGTGATAATAAGTGCAATAGCAAGCACTTTTAACATGCAAGCAACTTATGATAGATTAACAACGATTGCTGGTGAAGTAGAAACATCAACCGTTGCGGTTAATTCACTTTTAAGTTTAGATGGTATAAAGTTTCTTATTACATCAGCTTATGATAACTTAGTTAATTTTGTACCTTTTGGTTCGCTTTTAATAGCGGCAATATCATTTGGTATAGCCTTAAAATCAGGATTTTTAAAAACCGTATGTAATAAAATAACTAAGAAAATTCCTAAGTTTATAATAGTTTTCATATTTTCTTTAATATGTATTATAGCAAGTATTGATAACAACGTTGGATACGTTCTTTTATTACCACTTGGTGCAGTGTTGTTCATGAGTATGAACAGAAATCCTATCGGTGGCCTAGCCCTTGGTTTTGCATCGATTGCAGCAGGACATGGTGCTGGTCTTTTCCTAACGCAGCTTGATTATAATTTAACAAGTTACACAGAAGCAAGTGCTAAACTACTTGATACCGAGTACACTATATCCCAAAGTGGAAATCTAATTTTCATAATAATTGCATCCATTTTATTAGCGGCTTTATGTACGTTTATTACGGAAAAAATAGTATCTAGAAAACTTGGTAAAAACCAAATAGAAGATGAAGAAGAGTTAGTATTAGAAGAAAAAAAAGAAAAGAAAGGTATAATTGGGGCAATAATTGCAACGGTTATTCTTTTAATACCTATTGTTCTTATGATTATTCCGGTAAAAGGAGATAGTTTCTTAGGCCTTCTTTTAGATAAATCACAAGATACATATACGCAAATGTTATTTTCTTCAGATTCGCTTTTAATGACAAACATAGTAGGAATAGTATCATTTATATTTGCGGTACAAGGTTTTGTTTTTGGTGTTATAACTGGAACCATTAGAAAAATAAGAGACATGGTTAATTTTTCAACTGATTACTTAAAAAGTATCGGTGGAATATTTGTTCTTATTTTCTTTGCTGCTCAATTAAATGCTTTGGTTGCCGAAACAAACATTGGAGTTGTTATAACTGGTCTTTTATCTAACGTTATAAAAGCATCGGAATTCTCCTTTATTCCACTTGTGTTATTAATATTTGTATTTGCAATGATTTGTAACATTTTGCTTCCAGGTTCAGTTGCTAAATGGTCAATTATTGCACCTAATATTATGCCAGCGGTAATAAGAGCTAATATATCACCAGAATTTGCACAACTAGTATTTAGATTAGCAGAAGCAGCAACTAACGTTATTACTCCATTATTTACTTACTTTGTAATATTTATTGGATTTATAGAAGTATTTACTAAAAATAAAAATGATTTTAGTATAAGAGGCTGTTATAGAGTAATACTTCCTTACTTCTTATCAATTACACTATTATTCTTACTTATGATAATTTGTTGGTATGTAATTGGTCTTCCAATAGGGCCAGGTATTTATCCTACGATATAAAATAAACTAACATAATAAATTAAAGTTAGGAAGTGAAACATGAGTCAAAATAAAAAACGGTTAAAGCTAAAAAAGTGGGTATATTATGTAATTTTTGTTATTATATTAATAATCGTAATAGTAATAGGCGTAAATCTTTATAAAGAGTATAAATATAGGCAATCAAATGAATATAAACTCTTACAGTTAGGTTATACTGATAATGAAGTGGATATTTTATTAGAAAAACTTTCTAATAATACAGTAAAAGATTTATTAACTAAAGATAAAGATGATGATGTAGTATCTTTTGCAAAAGAAAAGTATTATATAGATAAGAATTTAAATGAATATTTAGCTTATTATGATGAAAATAAAAACACAAACACAAAAGACGTTGTTGCAATTATAAACGTTAATGCAGATCATGATTGGTATGATGAAGAATTAGAAACTGACACGTCAAAAAACGAGTTAATGATAGTAAATAAGTTTTATGCATTAACAAAAGATTATGCTCCAGAAAATTTAGTTACAATACCTCTTGATTATTCGTATGGTAACGAGGGAGATAATAAATTAATAGACTATGCTTATGAACATTTCTTAGATTTATGGAATGCTGCATATGATGAAGGGTATCATTTGATGGTAACATCTAGTTATCGTGATTATGAAAGTCAAGAAGAAGTTTACAATTATAGAAAAGAAACTTATGGACAAAGAGCGGCTGATGAAACGGCGGCAAGGCCAGGTCATTCAGAACATCAAACCGGTCTTGTAGTTGATATGACAAGTACTACTGAGGCTTCAGCTAATGAGTTTAAAAATAGTGATGCATACAAATGGTTAAAAGAAAATGCTTATAAATATGGATTTATTGAAAGATATCCTGAAGATAAGGAGTACTTAACTGGTTATTCAGCCGAGTCATGGCACTGGAGATACGTTGGCGTTGATGCTGCAACAACAATGCATAAAAATGATATTACATATGATGAATATTATGCGTTTTATATAGAAAACCAAGGAAAATAATTATATGTTATTATAGAGTTAATATTACATAAACATTAAAAAATTTATCTTACATATTAAAAAGAAGCTTATGTAGCTCTTTTTTTAATCCCTTGACATAGACTTATTTATGTGGTAGCATATCAAACACTTGAAAGGGGAGAAAATTATGAATAAAGACAAAAAAGAAATCATAGATAATTTAAATAATAGTTATGGTTTTATGTTATCATACGGAGATTCATATGATGTTATTCCAATGGGAGTATATAAAGTAGATAGTATATTACCTTCTTATAAAAACCCATATAAATATGGAGCTGCATATAGATATGGTATTACTTCATATCCTTTACGTGATAGATATAGTACGGTAAAATTAGTAAAAGTTAATAGTGATAATGAAATAAAAGAGAATAGTGTAATATATATTCCATTTCTAGAATTTAAAAAATTAACAAATTTAGAAACAGAAGAAAATAATTATTTTGCAAGACAATTATCTAATTTGGAAAATAAAGATGATCAATTACTTTATATAACTAAAATAGCTCAAGAATATTATAAAAAGCACAAATTAAGCCCAATTGAATTTTGGCAAAGTGTATCGCTTGATAATTTAAATGCAACTTATGAAGTAAATGGTAATTTAATGGGTAATAATTTTACTTTAATTCCATTCTCTTATGGTAAAGTAAAGAAAAAAGTTTTAACCATGACAAAGCAATATGTAGATGATTTACCATCATTAAATCTATGTACTTTTTATGATGAAAATGGTTCAAATACTAAGAAATTAAGTAAGTAATGCATTAGCATTGCTTTTTATTTAACTTAAATGTTATAATACCAAAGGAAAAGGAAAGTGATTAATATGTCTTTAACCGCAGGAATAGTAGGATTACCAAATGTAGGTAAATCAACGCTTTTTAATGCTATTACAAAAAAACATATCTTAGCTGCTAATTATCCATTTGCAACCATTGAGCCAAACGTTGGAATGGTAACCGTACCTGATAAGAGACTTGATTTTTTAAATGAATTAGTAAAACCAAAGAGTTTGGTACCTACAACGTTTGAATTTACTGATATTGCAGGACTAGTTAAAGGGGCATCACACGGTGAGGGATTAGGAAATAAGTTCTTATCACATATAAGGGACGTAGATGCCGTAGTAGAAGTATTAAGATGTTTTGATGATGCAAACATAACCCACGTAGAAGGAAAAACAGATCCCATTCGTGATATTGAAATAATAGATGTTGAGTTTATCTTTTGTGATTTAGAAGTAGTTAATAATAGACTAGGTAAAATAGAGAAAAAAGCAGTATCTACAAAAGATAAAGATGCCCTAAAAGAAGTAGAACTTCTAAAAAGAATAAAAGAAGCTTTAGAAAATAATATTCCAGCAAGAAAATTAGAGTATACAAAAGATGAAGAAAAAATACTAAAAGCATATAACTTACTTACTAAAAAACCAGTAATATACGTTGCAAACATAAAAGAAGAAGACATAAATAAAGAAAATGATTACGTAAAACAAGTGAAAGAATACGCAAAAAAGGATAACGCTGAGGTTATTGTTTTGTGTGCAAAAATAGAAGAAGAATTAAGTGGCTTTGATGATGAAGAAAAAACAGCGTTTTTAAATGATCTTGGTATTGATGAAAGTGGACTTGATAAATTAATTAAGGCATCGTATTCTTTATTAGGACTTCAAACTTATTTTACTGCTGGACCTAAAGAAGTTAGGGCATGGACTTTTAAAAAAGGTATGAAGGCACCAGAATGTGCCGGAATTATTCACAGTGACTTTGAAAAAGGTTTTATCAGGGCGGAAGTAATATCATTTGATGATTATAAAAAGTATAACGGAGAAAAAGGTGCTAAAGAAGCAGGAAAACTTCGTAGCGAGGGAAAAGATTACGTAATGCAAGATGGCGACGTTTGCTTATTTAGGTTTAATAATTAAAGGGTGATAAAAAATGAAATTAAAAGATAAATTATTTGGTTTTTCTACTAAAGATTTGTATTTAGCGGAACTTATATTATATGAAGGTAAATATGCTGGTATATATGATGGTAAGTGGAAATACAATACTACCACGTATCGTTTTCAACCGGAAAAATATATAATAGCAAGAAAAGAAAGTACAATTGAACATAAATTTATAGATATTTTTACAGGCTCTTCATTTTATGATTTTAATAATTGTAGTTTAGAATTCACTGGAATCGTAGCTGCACCAATCTCACCAATCATATCAAACAAAAAAAGAATAAAGTATAAAGATGCTGAAGAGATTTTATATACTAAAAACACAACGTATATCAAAAGAAATAATTAATTTTATTTCTTTTATTATTGATTAAAAGTATATATTTTGTATATACTATATATGAAAGGAGAAATACTTATGGAGACAAGATTACAAAAATGGGGAAATTCGGCTGGAATTAGAATACCAAAAAGTTTTTTAAAAACACTTAATTTAAATACAAATGATGAGGTAAATATTAGCATGGAAGAAGATAAAATAATAATTTCTAAAATTAATAAAAAAAGTATTTCTTTAAAGAAAAGAATAAAAAAATATACTGGACCAAACCTTAGTAAAGATTTTAAGTGGGATGATAATAGAGGAAGAGAAATATGGTAGTAAAGTACACACCAAAACAAAAAGATATAGTTTACGTAGATTTTAATCCCACCAAAGGACACGAGCAAAAAGGGTATAGACCGGCTGTTGTAATAAGTACGGATACGTTTAATAAATTTACTAAAATGGTAATAGTATGCCCAATAACATCTAATACAAAGGAATTTCCAACGCACTATTTATTAAAAGAAACAAAACAAGTAACCGGAAGTGTTTTATGCGAACACATAAGAAGCATTGATTATGAAGACAGAAAAGTAAAGTTTGTAGAGAAAATGACTGATAATGATTTTAGCTATGTTATGTCTTTGCTAGAGGCATGTTTATCTGAGTAGAATAATATAATTAAATATAAAAAGATGGTTTACATAAACTATCTTTTTTGTTATAATACAAAGCGAGTAATGAAAGTTTACTCTCTTGCCTTTAACTTTGATTAAAGGCCGATAAGACCAGAAGAGGAGGATAAAATATGAAATACGAGATTATGTTCGTTGTAAGACCAAATCTTGAAGAAGATAAGGTTAAAGAAGTTTCTAAAAACTTTGAAAAGATCTTAACTGATAATGGAGCTACTATAACTTCTTCAAAAGATTTAGGTCAAAAAGAGTTAGCTTATGAAATAGAAGGCCATAAAGCAGGATACTATTTTCTAATTAATTTAGAAGCTAATGATGCAAAAGCTATTAATGAATTTGATCGTTTAGCTAGAATAAGTGAAGATATTATTCGTCATTTAATCGTAAAAGAAGATAAGTAAGAAAGGTTTTTATTATGAATAAAGCATTTTTAATAGGAAGATTAACAAGAGATCCAGAATTAAGATATTCGTCTAGTAATGCTGCGATAGTAAATTTTACGATTGCAATAGATAGACAATATACTAATAGTCAAGGTGGAAGAGATACCGACTTTATTAATATAGTTGCTTTTCAAAAGCAAGCTGAAAACATAAAGAAATACGTTTTTAAAGGTTCTTTAGTTGCGGTAGACGGAAGAATACAAACACGTAACTATGAGGATAAGGACGGAAAAAGAGTATATGTAACCGAAGTTGTTGCAGATAGAGTTCAATTCCTTGATTCTAAAGGATCTAATAATAATGGTGCGACCGTAACAAATGATGTTTCACCTGCTGATTTTCAAAATAATGAAGAAGCACCTAAAGAAACAAACGTATCGGATGACGTATTCGCAGATTTTGGTAATAGTATTGAAATATCAGATGATGATATTGCGTTTTAATGATTAAGAAAAGGAGGAATACTAGTGGCAGATTTTTTCAGAAAGAAAAAGAAAGTATGTCAATTGTGTGCTGGTAAGTCTGTAAGTTATAAAGAACCAGAAATTTTAAAGAAATATATAAATGAAAAAGGTAAAATTTTACCTAGAAGAGTAACTGGAGCTTGCTCTAAGCACCAAAGATATATTGCAAGAGAAATAAAAAGAGCTAGAATAATTGGGTTATTACCATTTACAAATTAATTTTATGAAAGTATACTAATATTTGGTATACTTTCTTTTCTTTTAATAAAATAAAAAGTATGTTATAATAAACATGCGAGATTAATTAGAAAGGGTGGTCTAATTATGAAGGTTATATTTAAAAAAGATGTTAAGGGCCAAGGTAAAAAAGGCGATATAAAAGAAGTAAAAGATGGATATGCCGAGAATTTTTTAATAAGAAATGGTTATGCCGTTTTATACACGCAAAGAAGTAAAGAAATTTTAGATAGAGAAAATAAAGATAAAGCAAGTAAGTTAGCCAAAGAAATAAAAGAAAGCGAAAAACTAAGGGATGAACTTAAGGATCGTGTTTTAACGTTTAAGGTAAAAACAGGAAAACAAGATCAGGTGTTTGGCTCTGTATCAACTAAACAAATAGCTCAGAAATTAGAAGCTGAAGGCTATAAAATAGATAAGAAAAAAATAGTGTTAGATGAGCCTTTAACAACTTTAGGATATCATGAGGTTAAAATAAATTTACATAAGAATGTAGAGGGTTACGTAACGGTTTTATTAACAAAGTAAAGTAAAGGAGGGATAAAATGGCCGTAAGACAAATGCCTCAATCACTAGATGCAGAAAAAGCTGTGTTAGGTGCTGCCTTTTTATCCAAAACAGCTTTACAAAAGATATGTGATGAGTTATCTGCCGAATCATTTTACAGTGATGCTAACGCCAAAATATTTAGCGTTTTACAAGAGTTAAATGATAGTGATTCACCAATTGATATTACAATCGTAACTAATAAATTAAATGATAAGAAAATACTATCACAAGTTGGTAACGTTGAATATTTATCTGAGATAATAGATTCTGTACCATCAGCTTCGAACGTTGATTATTATATTAACATCGTAAAAGAAAAGATGGTTGGAAGAAAGATAATAGAGACTGCAGAAGAAATCGCTAATGATGCTTACTCATCTGAGGATTCTATATATGATGTTTTAGATAGTGCTGAAATGAAGATGCTTAGAATTGGTAACATGAGAAAGACGTCTGAGTTTAAGCGTATTCAAGACGTTGCTTATAAAGAACAAGAAAACTTAGAAAAATTAGCCGAGCAAGGATCTGAAATAACTGGACTTGCAACAGGTTTTTTCGATTTTGATAAATTAACAGCAGGTCTTCAGCCAAATCAATTTATAATTATTGCGGCTCGTCCTGCAATGGGTAAAACTGCTTTTGCTCTTAATATTGCAACTAACGCATCAATGAATAATGATAAAGCGGTTGCGGTATTTAACTTAGAGATGAGTGCAGAACAGTTAGCTAATAGAATATTACAATCATTAGGTGGTATTAATGGTTCTAAGATGCGTACCGGAAGACTTGAGCATAATGATTGGAAAAAGTTAAATGAAGCAATTAGCAGGTTATCTAATGCAAATTTATATTTGGATGACACGCCAGGTATAACAATTGGTGAAATAAGAAGTAAGTGCAGGCGCCTTGCAAACTCTGATAAAGGGCTTTCTTTAGTTGTAATAGATTACTTACAATTAATAACAGGGCCTTTAAAAACAGCTGGTAACAGGCAACAAGAAGTATCGGAAATTTCAAGAAGTTTAAAAACCATGGCCTTAGAGCTTGGTGTTCCAGTAATTGCTTTGGCACAGTTATCTCGTGCGGTTGAATCTCGTGAGGATAAACGTCCTATAATGAGTGACTTAAGAGAATCTGGATCAATTGAGCAAGATGCTGATATAGTATCATTTTTATACCGAGATGATTATTATAATAAAGAGGCAAGACGTGATGATAACGCTAGTATAACTGAGTTTATCATAGGAAAAAACAGGTCTGGTCCAACAACAACGATAGAGCTTTTATTTAAAAAAGATACCTCTACGTTTGTAAATTTTCAAAGAGAAAGCGGTGAATAATAATGGGGAAAGTGATAAAGACTGGTTTGATGTACGTTTTTGCAATTATTCTTGCAGTAGTAATAGTTGGATTTGTTAATTTTGCAAATAAATACCAATTAAATCCTAAAGAAGTCTACAAAGTTTATTTGGATGGAAAAGAAATAGGTAACATAACAGATAAACAAGAATTAGAAGATTATATTAATGATGAACAAACCGAGTTAAAAGAGGAATATGACGTTGATAAGGTTTATATTCCAGAAGGTGTTGATATACAAAAATGTACGACTTACGAAAGTGATGTTTTAACTGCTAAACAGGTTAATAACATAATAAAAGAAGAAAAACCTTTTACGGTTGAAGGGTATACCATTACCATAAAGTCTAATTCTGATGATGAGGAAGATTTGGTAATAAACGTTTTAGATAAAGACATTTTCGACAAATCCATTAAATCGGTTGTAAAAGCATTTGTAACTGAGGAAGATATGGATAATTATGCAAATGATACGCAGCCAGAAATAAAAGATACTGGAACTATTATAGAAGATATTTACATTGATCAAGATATAACGATAAAACACGGTTATATTTCAACTGATGAACAGATATTTACTGATGAAAAAACACTTACTAAGTATTTAATGTTTGGTGAGGTAAAAGAAGATCAGTATTACACGGTTCAAGAAGGAGATACAATTGATTCAATAGCATATGATCATAAGCTTGCAACAGAAGAGTTTTTAATTGTTAATCCTGAGTTTACTTCTGCTAATAACATTTTATCAGTAGGCCAACAAGTAAAAGTTGGATTAATTAATCCTATCGTTGATGTAGTAGTTGAAACACATAACGTAATTGATCAAGAAAGCAAGTTTGAAACTCAAGAACAGGAAGATCCAGACATGATGTATGGAACAGAAGAGGTTGTTCAAGAAGGACAAAACGGTGTTGATAGATTAACTACTAAGATACAAAGTGTTAATGGTGAAACATCAAACGTTGTAATAGTAAGCTCTGAGACAATCGTTCCATCAGTTCCTAAAATAGTTAAAGTAGGAACTAAGACAGCTGGAGGAAGTGTAGCTCCAATTATGTCAGGTTCATGGGCATGGCCAACAATATCTCAATATTATATTTCAAGTTACTTTGGTTATCGTTGGGGTAAAGTTCACGAGGCTATTGATATTGCAGGTAGCGGTGAAGGATCTCCAATATACGCAGCGGGTTCTGGTACCGTTGTAACGGCAAGAACTAATTCAGGAAGTTTAGGTACTTATGTTACGATTAATCACGGTAATGGATACTACACAATATATGGACATATGCATTCAAGATTAGTTTCAGAAGGTGATACGGTTCAAAAAGGACAACAAATAGGTACCATGGGTCACACTGGATTTGCAACTGGTACACACTTACACTTTGGACTTTATTACGGAGGCTTACCATACAGAGATGGTACTCCAATGGATCCTTTATCACTATATAAATAATGAGAATATCAGTTTTATCAAGTGGTAGTAAAGGTAATAGTGTATTAGTATGTGAAAATAACACCAAGATCTTAATTGATCTTGGTGTTACCAAATCATATGCAGAAGAAAGATTAAAGGAATTAGATGTGGATCCAAAAGAAATAAAAGCAATACTAATAACACATACCCACGCGGATCACATACAAGGATTAAAGGTATTCTTAAAAAAATATCATCCAAAATTGTATGTAAATAAAGTAATTTTAAGTTTGTTAAAAGAATACATCGATGATTTTGATTATGAGTTATATGAAACAAATAATTTTAAAATAGATGATTTAGATATAAGAGTAATAAAAACATCACATGATGCTAAAGGTTCAGTTGGCTTTATAATTTCATCTAATGATAAATCATTTGTTTACATAACTGATACTGGATACATTAATAACAAGTATTTTGAAGTATTAAAAAATCATAATTTATACATAATGGAAAGTAATCATGACATAAAAATGCTTATGGAAGGTAAGTATCCTTATTATTTAAAACAAAGAATATTAAGTGATAAAGGACATTTATCTAACAATGATGCTTCATATTATTTATCAGAATTCATTGGTGATAATACAAATACCATTATTTTAGCTCACTTATCTGATGATAATAACACGTATGAACTTGCTTTAGATACTTTAAAAAAAGTATTAAAAGATACTAATAAGACCGTTAAAAATATCATGGTAGCTAAACAAAAACAAAGAACGGACTGGATAGAAGTATGATAAAAATAATATGCGTAGGTAAAATAAAAGAAAATTATATTATAGATGGGGTAATGGAGTATAAAAAAAGATTAACTAAATATACTAAATTAGAAATAATTGAGTTACCAGATTATAATTATGATGTTTCAAAAACAATTAATGAAGAAGGTAAAAACATACTATCTAAGATTAATGATAAAGACTTTGTGGTTACATTAGAAATAAATGGCACTTCTTTAGACTCTGTTTCGTTTTCTAAATTTATAAACGATAATATTTCTAAAAACATAACGTTTGTAATCGGTGGATCACATGGACTTTCAAATGACGTTATTAAAAGATCTAATTATCATTTATCATTTTCTTCATTAACGTTTCCTCATCAATTATTTAGAGTTATGCTATTAGAACAAGTATATAGAGCATTTAAAATAATTAATAACGAAAGCTACCACAAGTAGCTTTTTTCTTGCATATGTTATTTATTGGTGTTATTATATAGGCATTAAGAGGTGATTATTTTGTTAGTTGCAACTTTTAACATGAAAAACTCATATTCTCCTGCCAGTCCTAAAAACTGGATAAGAAGAGCAGAGGCTGCTAAAGAACTAATTCAAAAAAGAAAATTAGACGTAATAGGAACGCAAGAGTTAACTCCAAGAACAAAGGATTATTTAGAAAAAAGACTGGAAGATTATATATTTGTTGGAGAATCAAGAGGTAGTGCTAGTATATCTGATGAATATAACAGTATTTTATTAAAAAAAGAAGTCTTTGATTTATTAGATACGAAAACTTACTCATTATCTAACGATATAAATAAAAAAGGTGGAAGATTCTTACTTGATTTCTTTCCTAGGATATGCACGGTTGCACATACTTTATATGAAGGGCATAACTATTTAATTATTAACACTCATTTAGATAATTTATTTTCATATAATAGAAAGCTTCAGTTAGAAGTTCTATCAAAGATAATAAGGTTAGAAAAAGATTCTAAAGAAGATATTATTATAATGTGAGACTTTAACATGCACTTGACGGGCGATTTAAAAAAGTTTGAAAAACAAAATAAGCTAGTTGATGCAGTTTTAAGTACACTTGGAAGTTCGTTTAGAGAATTTGATAGAAAACAGCCAATTGATCACATATTTATACCAGAAGATACCATGAAAGTGGATAACGTTTTATATGACACAAAAAAATATAATGGCATTAATCCAAGTGATCATTATATAGCGATTGCTGAGGTATCAAGAAAAAAGTAAGCTTGAGGTGATGGTTTATGTTTCACAATAGTTGGGATCTAGTTTTGCATGATGAGATGCAAAAAAGTTATTTTAAATACATAAAAGATTTTATTAAGGAAGAAAGACTTTCTAAAACTATTTATCCGCCTGCCAAAGATTTATTTAACGCTTTTAGGTTAACTGATTTTAAAGATATTAAAGTGGTTATCTTAGGACAGGATCCATATCATGGAGAAAAAGAAGCAATGGGACTTTCGTTTTCAGTAAGAAGAGGGGTTAGAACGCCACCTTCTCTTAGAAATATTTTTAAAGAGTTAAAAGATGATCTTAAAATAGAAAGAACCAACACTGATTTATCTGATTGGGCAAAACAAGGTGTGTTTCTTTTAAATACTGTTTTAACGGTTGAAAAAGATAAAGCAAACTCCCATAAAGATATAGGCTGGGAAATATTTACTGATTTTGTAATAAAACAAATAAATGATAAGTTAAATAACGTTGTGTTTATTTTATGGGGAAGACAAGCTAGAGATAAAAAAAGATTAATAACTAATCCTAGCCATTACATAATAGAATCAGCTCATCCATCTCCTTTATCTGCATATAACGGTTTTTTTGGAAGTAAGCCATTTTCTAAGACAAACAATTATTTAATAGCACATGGTAAAACACCAATAAATTTTTAAGATTGGTGTTTTATTTTTTTAAAAACATTGACTATGTTTGCTAACCTGTGTTATTATTTATACGATAGGATAGTATAAGATTAATACGTTATTACCATATTATTTTATAATTTATAAATTTATTAAAAGTGGTGATATTATGAAAAGGGGATATGTTAAACTTTATGTATTAGGAATTAGCATGTTTGTTTTACTTTTGGCTAATTTATTTATATTTAAAATAGCAAACCCATATATAATTAGTGGTTTATTATTTTTGTTTTTAATTGCAACAATAATAACACTAGGTATAGAAAAGGATAATTTTAGATATAAAAAAGATGTTTTTTTAAACATAGTAATTATTTTGTTAATATATTATTTTTTAACTTATTTCTTTGGATTATTTACTGGTTTTTTAAAAAGTAGTTATAGTTTAAAATTAGTAAACATATTTAAAAATGCTTTTCCTATATTATTAGTAATAGTATTAAGCGAGTTTTTAAGATATATTTGGGTAAGTAAATCAAAGGAAAATAAGATAGGACTTATAGTTGGTTATTTAGGTTTCTTATTGATAGATGTTTGTTTAATGCTTAATACATATGATATAACATCGGCTTTAGGGCTTACTAAAATGATATGCTTAGTCGTGTTCCCTAGTATTACTAAAAATATTTTATTAACTTATGTTACTTATAAAGTAGGTTATAAAAACTGTATTTTTTATAGAATAATAGTTGATTTAAGCGTTTATATATTACCGCTTTTCCCTGATTTTGGAGAGTATATAAACGTTATATTAGAAACTGTTTTACCTATTATTATTGTAATAAGATTAAATAATTTATTTAATTATTATGATTTAAGAAAAATAAAAGAATCAAGATACACAAAAAAGAATTTGATTATTTATTCTGTAATAACATTCGCTTTATTAGTAATAGTTACATTAACAAGTGGTTATTTTAGATATTACGCTTTGACGATTGGGTCTGGTTCAATGACTCCAAAGATTAATAAGGGTGATGTTGTTATAGTAAAAAAACTAAAAGATACTGAAATATATGACATAAAAAAAGGTGATATATTAGTTTATAATCATGATGATAAAATAATAGTTCATAGAGTAAATAAAATAATAAAAAATAATGGACAAATAAATTTTAAAACAAAAGGTGATAATAATAATACGGCCGATTCTTGGCAAGTAAAGCAAGATGAAGTAATAGGTATAGTAAAATTCAAAATAAGGTACATTGGTATGCCAACGGTTGCTTTAAATGAATTATTAAATGGATAAGAAGGTGGATAAAGTGAAAAAGAATACTTCAAGAAAGAAAAGTTCTTATTATAAAAAAAGAAAAACAAGTAAGACTAATTCTAGTGTAGTTAAAGAACTAAAACAAGAAAAAAAACAAAAACCAAAAAGCGAAGAAAAAAAAGTTGAATTAAAAAAGCCTAAGAAAGTTTCGGAACCTAAAAAGCTTGAAGAAGAAAAAAAAGAAGTTGTTAAAAAAGACCAAGAAGAAATAAAGTTTTATCCGTTTACAAAAGTAACAAAAGAAGATTTAAAAGATGAGACATTAATGAATCCTACTAATGATTTTGAAAATAAAGATATTAAACAAGACGAAAATAATGAAGAAAACACATCTTTTGATAATTTAAACATAGATTATGAAGAAAATGCGTCTTTTGATAATTTGAACACGGATTATCAAGACCAAGAAGATTTAACCAATACCGTTACGTTTTCTTTAGGTGATTATAAAAAAGAAGATAATAATAGCAACACTTTTGATACTAATAATAATGATAGTATAAATAACGTTGTTTATAAAAAAAGCAAACATAATTTTTATTTAAGTTATGAAAAAAGACTTTTATTAAATATAGTAGCAATTATATTCTTATTTGTTTTAGCATCTATCGTTCTTTTACTTAGTATAACTATAAGAGCTAGAAGTACCATGGTATATAATCAATCTAGCAACTTAAAATATGATGTTACTTTAAAAGAAAATGATTATTATAATGATGATAATTTAAGTGAAAACATGCAGTATATTGCAAGTCTAATTGATTATATAAACGTTGATTTTAATTATAATTTTAGTGCTTCAAACACATTTGATTATACTTATACATATTACATAGAATCGTATGTATCTGTAACCGATGGTGAAGATGATTCTAAAGTAATTTATTCAAAGATTGATAGGTTAACAGATCCAGTTATGGTTGCTAATGAAAATTCAAGTGGTTTTAACATAAATAGAAGCGTTAAAATAAATTATGATGAATATAACGATTTGGTAAAAGAATTTAAAAGTACATATGGTTTGAGCGCGGATAGCAATCTCATCTTATCTTTACGTCTTGAAATAAAAGATAAAGAAGGAACGGTAATAAGAAATTCAAATTCAAATAATACAACAAAAATTACAATTCCTTTAACACAGCAATTAGTAAATATAGAACTTGATCCTGAAGATGTTAATAATAGTAATAACATAAGGGTTTACCAAGATTTTAGTATTAGTAATAAGACTACCTTTATTCTATCAATAATAATATTCTTATCCGCTATCGCATCTTTAGTAAGATTAATTGTATTCATAAAGAAAACATCAAGAAAAAAGAGTAATTATGAAAACGTATTATCAAGAATATTAAGAGAATATGACAGAGTAATTGTAAATGCTAAAAAAGTACCTGTTATTACTGGTGATGTAATTGATGTTAATAGTTTCAATGAGTTATTAGACGTAAGAGATAACATTGAAAAACCAATTATATTCTATGAGTTACATAAAGGACAAAAAAGCGTTTTCATAGTAAATAGTGATACTAATATTTATAGATATATTTTAAAGCAATCTGATTTAGAAAAATAAAAAAGAGCAATTTAGTTTGCTCTTTTAATATTTAAAATCATTATAATCATCATCAGATGAGTTTTTTTTATCAAAGAATAATTTTTCTTTTCTTCTTTTTATTAAACTTATAATTGTTATCGGAAATCGTTTAATTAACTTATTATATTTTGTTGCATTATTATTATAATATTCTTTATATGCATTAAGTAAATCTTCTGTTTCATCTATTGAAAAAGATATTTTTTGAAAATCTTCATTTTTATTTAATTCTTTATACTTATCTTTTATAAGATAAAATTCATTTATATACACTAATAATTTTCTATCTAGTTTTATAATGTCTTTTTCACCATCATTTATATTTTTAAAGCCTTGATATACGTCTTTTTTTGTTTTAGTAACCTCTTTAATTATTTTTTCAGAATCTTTTATTAGTTCTTTTCTTTTTATTAGTGTTGAGTTTATTTTTTCTTCTATCATGTTTAGTTTTACTGAAAGAAAGCTTATTTTATCATGGTATATGCTATACAAAAATGCTATTATTGCAATTATTAAGACAATTATTACTATAATCATTTTATCTACCTCTATTCTAAATTAGATTATAGCAAAATCGTTTGATATTTACAAGTTAGTTTTGTGGGTAATATTCTGGACTATAATTTATTTTTTCATCAAAATCAACATAGTTTAGATAAATCATAAGAAGTAAGTACCATCTTCCAGTTTTTGGATCACTTACAATTATATGGTCACGTCCTGCTGCTTCAATTATTCCGGTAAATGTTTTGTCTCGCCATTCAACTGAATCAGGAAAAGAAAAGTAAAATGTTGCTAATTTTCCTTTATTTAGCCTTAGAATGTTTTCTATGTAAGATTGTTCAAGTGCTAACATGTTATTATTAGCTTGCATCATCGCTTCCATGTTGTTATTGCCTTTTGCTGTATTACTGCTAGGTGAGGATGCAACGCCACCCATTGCAGTAGCTTGAAAACCGTTTACACCCATATTAGGATAGGTTGGATTTGGGTAATAATTTGTATTCATATAAAATCTCCTTTTTTTATAATTCAATTAAACATATGATTGAATTTAAATATTTATACATGATATAATTAAATAGTATGGGAGGCCATTATGAAAGTAAATATTGGTGTATCGGCAAGACACGTTCATGTAACAAACGAAGACGTTATAATTTTATTTGGAAAAGATTATAAATTAACAAAAAAGACCAATTTAACCCAGCCAGGTCAATTTGCATGTAATGAGCAAGTAACTTTAAAAGGTCCTAAAGGTACGATAGAAAACGTAAGAATATTAGGCCCCGAAAGAGCTCAAACACAAGTTGAAATATCCAAAACAGATACTTTTAAGCTTGGAATTAATCCTCCAGTTAGAAATTCTGGTGATTTAAAAGACGCAAGTGAAATAACAATCATTGGGCCAGCTGGCCAAATAACGAAAAACGCAGCAATAATAGCAACAAGACATGTGCATGCAACTAAAGAAGATGCTAAAAAGCATGGTTTTGAAGGAAAAAAATGCGTTAAACTAATAGTAAAAGGTGAAAAAGGTGGAATACTAAATAACGTACATGTAAGAATAAGTGATAAATCTTTTTATGAAGTTCATTTAGACACTGATGATGCAAACGCATTTTTAATAAAAAACGGCGATGAAGCTGAGTTAATAATTGAATAAGGGATGATTATATGAAATATGTTTTTAAAACAAATATAGATGAAAAAGAATTTGATAAATTTGTCACTAGTTTTCCATCGACTTCATTTATGCAAACAACGTCTTGGGCAAAAGTAAAGACAGCTTGGGAACATGACTTTGTTGGAATGTATGAAAACGATGAGCTTAAGGCAAGCGCAATGATATTAAAAAGAAAATTATTTTTAAACAAAAAATTGTATTACGTACCAAGGGGTTTTGTAATTGATTATAAAAACAAAAAATTATTAAAAGAATTCGTTAATAACATAGTAAGCTATGCAAAAAAAGATGGTGCGATTGATATAAAGATAGATCCATTTATTTGCTTTAATGAAGATAACATTCAAAATATTAAAAAGAACAAAAATATTGAAGTTAATAAATTATATACTAATGATACTAAAGAAATCATAAAAAATTTAGAAAACATAGGTTTTAAACATGCTGGTTTTAAAAAGGAAGTAAATGCATATATACAGCCAAGATATACAATGGCTATTTCTTTGAAAGATAAAGATGGTAATTTTTATGACAAAGAAACCTTAAGGAGAACCTTCCCAAAAAACACCAGAAATTATATAGGTAATTATCAAGAACAAAGAGGGGTAGAATTTAGTTTTTCTACTGATATAAAAGACGTAAAAGATTTGGTAAGTGTATTACATTGTACTGAACAAAGACAACATATTAATTTAAGAAGTGAAAAATATTTTAAAAAACTAATGGAATGTTTTCCTAATAACGCTGTTTTATTTTTTGCAAGAGTTGACATTAATAAATATATTAAATTTTTAAAAGAAGATATGAAAGAAAATGAAAATAAAAAAGAGTTTTGTCAAAAGCAAATAAAAGAAGCAGAAGAAGTGAAAAAAGAGTATGGTTTAAAACCTTTAGCGGGAGCAACCATCGTTATGATGCCTACTTGTAACTCGGGCATTAAAACCGCATCTTTCTTATATGCCGGAACAAACACAAAAATCCTTCCTTCTTTAAAAATAACAAATGGGCTTATGTTTTATAGGTTATGTTATTGTTTGGATAAAGCTTGTGATTACTGTGATTTAGGTGGTGTTGATGGATCTTTAGAAGATCATTTATCAACGTTTAAATCAAAATTTAATCCAAACGTATTAGAACTTGTTGGAGAATATGACTTAGTAATAAGTAAGTTTTGGTATGCTATGTTTAATTTGGGTATGGATGTAAGAAAAATTATAAGAAAGTTAAAAAAGTAGCTTATTTTGCTACTTCTTTACATTTTTTTTGTAAAATTTACTGTTTTTTCAATTGATTTTAAGTAAACTTATAAAAAAAGTGTTAATATAATTATGTATAAATTTTAGAGGGAGAAATATATATGAATCAATTAGATCAGGCGTTTGACAACTATATGCAGGAAGTAAAAAAACTAGATATTAATGGAAAACGAAAAGAATTATATGATTCCTTAATGAATCTTGGTAATACAATCGTTGAATTAGCAAAAAATGATGGCGTTGAATTGCATTATCTAAAAAACAGAGAAATAGAAGATTTATTTAATCAAAATTTAAGTGAAGATGATTATTTAGAAGCAATGTTAGTATATTTTGAAATGATAAAAAATATGATAGGAGAATACTTATTATCTAAATAAAGGGAGGTATTATTATGTATGTGGATATTGAAACAAAAAAACTAGAGGACGAATTAAAAACAATTTTAGGAAAATCAAGAGAAATGTCTTTATGGTCTGACAAAGAGGATCTTAAATATTTAACAGAAGCCATCTTAAACTTTAATAAAATATTAAAAAGTCTTCCTAAAGATATGAAAGATAGTATTTTAAGAAATGGTTTTAAAGTCAGTGAAAGTACTAAAGACATAAATATTCCAGCATCTTTAATTATTGAAATATCAATTAAATGTCTAGAAGAGTTTGCTCATGAATTAAAAGCCCACACAGAAGAAAATACGGAAAGAGTAAGTCTGGAAGATAATTATAATGATATAGTTGAAATTATTAATAATTTAAAAGTAGAACAAGAAATTTTAAAAACCTTAGATAAAAATAATAAATATAATGGTTTGGATTTGAATCAAGCTATGATTCAAGAAATAAGAAGAGCTTCACATATTGAATTTAATTTGGCAAAATTAGGAAATGAAGAATATTTACAATTGGTAACAAAAGGGAAAATCAGGAGAGCTAATGCAATTGATTCGGAGCACTTCTTTTATGAAAGGGAAAATAATATAAATAATAAAATTCCTGTTTTTACAAATATAATTGCTAAATTACAGGCTCAACAAAAAGAAAAATTAGTAATGAATTTAAATAAAATAAAGGAAATAGGACAAACTTATTTTAAAGATGGAAAAATACCAACTAATACATATTTATGGAAAGAAAACTTAAAAGACGTTAATTCTTTGTCCTTTAAATCACAAGAAATTATGGAAAAATTAATAAGTAAATATGAAGAATTAGTAATTCTTGATGGTATTAGTGATTTACAGATAGCTGAAGTATTAGAAAAAAATATTGAAGAATTTTATAATAACTTAAAAAAAGAAGAAAATTTAAAAGAAAATGTAGATAATGAGTTAAAGGCAACAGAAATAAGGGATAGATGTAATTTAATCTCGCAAAAGTATTTTAAAACCGGAAAAATGCCAACTAACACATATAATTTTGAAAGACAATTATCAAATCCTGATATTTCTTCTGAATTAAAAGAAGCAATTAGAAATCTTATAGAAAAAATTAGTAATACATCAGCTTCAAAAACAACGTATGTTGATTATTGGGAAATTTTAAGGCCTTATGTTGAAGAAGTATATAAAAATGAAGAAAAAAAAGAAAAAGTAGATTCAGAAAAAACAGAAAACAATAGAGAAAAAGATATTTTAGAAGAATTAGAAAGTAAAAAAGAAGAATATAAAAAAGAAAGCTTCTTTGAGAAAATGAAAAAAATCTTTAAAAAAAGAAAAGAAGAAAATAATTCGAAAACAATTTAGGCTTTATTTATGAAAGAAACTTTGATTTAGTTTCTTTTTATTATATAATTAATTTAGTTTAGAGGTGATAAAGTGTTTAAAATAGGTAATGTGAAAATAGATAATAATGTGTGTTTAGCTCCTATGGCTGGTGTTTGCAATAGTGCGTTTAGAAGGATTGTAAAGGAAATGGGATGTGGTCTTATATACGCTGAGATGGTAAGTGATAAGGCTATTTGTTATGATAATGAAAAAACCATGGATATGCTTTATATGACAGAAGAAGAAAGACCTATTGCACAGCAGATATTTGGAAGTGATGTTGATAGTTTTGTTAAGGCTGCTAAAAAACTAGAAGAAACCATGCATCCTGATATTATTGATATAAACATGGGTTGCCCGGTACCTAAGGTTGCAGTTCGTGCTCAAGCAGGATCAGCTCTTTTAAAGGATCCAGAAAAAATATATGAAATAGTAAAAGCCGTAAAAAAATCGGTAAACGTACCAGTAACGGTTAAAATAAGAAGTGGATGGGATAAAAATAGTATTAATGCAGTAGAGGTTGCTAAAACTTGTGAAAAAGCAGGAGCATCTGCGATAGCAGTACATCCTAGAACACGCAGCCAGGGATATAGCGGTAAAGCTGATTGGAACATAATAAAAGAGGTTAAACAAAACGTAAATATTCCAGTTATTGGAAACGGGGATATTAAAACGGTTGATGATGCAATAAAAATGATTAAAGAAACAAACTGCGATGCGATTATGATAGGAAGAGGCGTTCTTGGTAATCCTTATTTAATAAAACAAATTGTAACGTATTTTAAAACGGGTGAAAAACTTTCGGATCAAACTCCTAAAGAAAAGATGCAAACGTGCCTTAAACATTTTAATTACTTGCTAGAAATAAAGCCGGAAAAAGTTGCGGTGCTTGAGATGCGTACTCATGCTGCTTGGTATTTAAAAGGACTTTTTAATGCTACTTATGTAAAAGAAAAGTTATACAAATTAAAAACCAAAGAAGAATTTATTAAGACGATTAATGATTACATAAATACATTATAAAAAAGGTGGTATAATTAAAATGTATGATAGGAGGGATAAAATGAATTTTAAAAAGTTACTAGGTTACGAGGGAAAAAACGTAGTAATAACTGGTAGCGCATCAGGAATGAGTAAAAGCGCAACAGAGATGTTAATAGCAGCTGGTGCAAATGTTTATGCGATAGATAAAAATGACATTGATTTACCTGTTACTAAGAGTTTTAAAGCTGATTTAAGTGATAAAAACGAGATTGATGAGGTAATAAAAGAACTTCCAGATACAATTGACGCTTTGTTTTTATGTCACGGAATAGCAGGTTTTCCTGGAAAAGAATTATTGGTACAAAAAGTTAATTTCTTAAGTCAAAAATACATGACTGAAAAACTACTTGATAGAATAAGTGAGCATGGTTCTGTTACCTTTATATCATCGGTCGGTGGCTTCGGATGGGAGCAAGTATATGAAAAATGCGTAGAATTAATTAATTTGCCTTCTTGGGAAGATTCTATTAATTGGTATGAAAATCATCCAGATGATATAAAAAGCTCTTACGTATTTGCAAAACAATGCCTAGAGTCATATGTTACTTATAAATGTATGGCACCAGAATTCATAAATAAAAGGATAAGAATAAACGCTATTAATCCAGGTGATACCATAACTGGTTTAACTGATGATTTTAATAAATCAACGTCTCCAACCGGTGATTCAAAAGAAGGCGAAGAAATGATTAATAACATCTTCTTAAAAAGTTGGAACGGATATGCTGCAAAACCAGAAGACATGGGTTATCCATTAGTATTAATTGGAAGTGATATGTTCTCATACATGTCGGGACAATTAATATACATAGATCATGGTCTTACATCAAATTGGAAAAGCGGTGCATTACTAAGTAAAAATAGTAAAAGCATAGAAGAAATATCAAAAGATAATAATTAAGCATCTTAAATGATGCTTTTCTTTTACATTAATTGGAAAACATGTATAAAAATATGATATAATTATAAACGTAGGACAAGGTTGTGAATATGGTGCTAAATGTCATAATTTTGGCCAAAAAAACAAATAATATATAATTGAGGAGGAGAAATGAAAAAGTATAATTTATTTAAAGTACTTGCAATAACAGTATTTGTAGCATGGTTACTTACTTTATTTATTCCAGCTTCTTATACTGATTATAGTGGTAACATAGTAACTGATTCTGTTGCTGCGGTAGGAGTATGGTCACTACTTTCTAATTTAAGTATTTCCATTTCTTATTTTAACAGCATAGCAATATTTTTAATTGCGGTAGCATGTTTTTACGCAGTTATGAACAAATTAGAAGTTTATAAAAACTTTGTTAATAAAGTTGCTTCTTTATTTGAAAATAAATCTGGTTTACTAGTTACAATAACGATAATTGTATTTGGTGTATTAGCATGCTTAGTTAGTGATCCTATGATATTAATTGCTTTCATGCCATTTATTTATCAAGTTATGAAAGCTCTTGAAATTGATAAAAAAGTTATTTTATCATCAACCATAGTAGCTACTTTAATCGGTGCTATGTGCGGAATATACAATAGTACGTTATTTAGTCTATTAAGTCTAGAGGTAAACACACTATTATTGGTAAAAATAATTGTTCTTGTACTTGCTTTAGCAGTTTTAATTTTCTTTGTAGCACCAAGGAAATTAAAGGTACAAAAAACTGCTAAAAAAGAGGTTAAAAAACCATCAGCTAAACAAGAAAGTAAAAAATCTAGCGTTAAAAAAGTTGCTACAAAAGCTTCTGCTAATAAAGAAGATAAAAGCGTAAAAAAGGTAAACAAAACAATTTATGCTGTTTTAACCATTTTACTTGGAACGTTAGGTATTAATAAGTTTTATGCAGGTAAAATAAAAGCCGGAATATTAAGTATTGTATTTTGTTGGACTTTAATACCTACAATTCTTTCTATTGCAGAATTTATCACTATATTAACTGAAAAGAGTGATAAAGAAGGAAAAATACCAGTTACTAGTAAAAGAAGAACAAACGTATTATTCGGAACTAGCTTAGTGTTATTTGTATTATTTACACTTGGTTCAATAATACCTTGGGAATCTTTATTTAACATAACTATTTTCTCAGATTTTAATAGTTTCTTATCAGAAATTAAAATTGGAGATTACGCAGTATTTAGTAACATAATAGGTGCACCTATCGTTACTGATTCAACTGGTTATGCATCTGGTGTTATAAATGCGTTTGGTTCATTTACAATGCTTGATGTTGCTATATTCTTATTAATAATAACCGCTGTTATAGCACTTTGCTCTAAAATTAAATTTAATGATTTTATTGCAACCGAAACCGAAGGTATTAAAAAGGTATTACCTATAGCAATAACTGCAATGTTAATAAGTATAGTACTTGTTATTATGGTTACATCTGGTGTAGCAACAACTATTGCTAATTGGATTATATCAATTACTGATGGATTTAATATTGCAACCGCAACACTTTCTTCTATGGTAGGTAGCGTATTAACAAGTGATTTTTACTATTTCGCATCAACCGTTGGAGTAGTATTTACAAGTGTTGTTTCTAATGCTGATTTATATGGTGTAATAGGATTTATAATGCAAAGTATATATTATTTAATGATGATTTTTGCACCAACTTCTGTTGCACTAATAATAGGCCTATATTATTTAAACATTCCTTTTGGAAAATGGTTTAAATACATATGGAAAGTACTTCTTGCATTATTAATAATAATTGTAGTTGCTTCAATTATAATATTTGCATTAGTATAAAATAATGACAATCACGTACTTTATACGTGGTTGTTATTTTATATATTTTTATAAAAAAATTAAAAAAATAAAATTTGTGAGTATGGAATATTTTGGTAAAAAAAGAGATTCAAAAAGGCGATTTTTTCTCTAGGAGAAAATCGTTTTTTTGTATGAAAAACCACGCAAAAATAGGTGTTTTTAAGGTTTGCAATAGAATTTAATATGTGATAGTATGCGTTTGAAGGAGGCAAAAAACATGCTATTAAATAAAGATAAAATAATAACAATGATGAGTGATGAAGTATTTAAAAGCGTACTTCAAGATAGAAGCTGTGAGGATTATTTGGTAGATATAATAGAGGGTATTACAAAAATAAATAAAGATTATATAAAAAGGAACCTTGTATTTAAAAATAGTGAACTTACTAAAGAAGAAATAGAAGAAAAAGGAAAGATAACGGATCTTTTAATAGAACTGCAAGATAACATAATAAACTTAGAGATGAATAAGTATTATTACGATGGACTCTTTAATAAAAATGATAGGTATGT
>DVMT01000014.1 GCA_018714855.1 Candidatus Aphodocola excrementigallinarum | reverse complement strand
TGTAATGAACATCATATAAAAGAAGATTATCAAAGACTAGAGTATTTAGGTGATAAAGTTCTTGATTTAATTATGAGTGATTATCTTTATAACACAACTGACTATGAAGAGGGTAAAATGACTAAGATTAGATCAATGTATGTGTGTGAAAACGCTTTATATGAGTATGCAATGCTTCTTGATTTTCCTTTGTATGCAAAAGTAGGTAAGGGAGAAGAAGCTAATGGAGGTAAGTATCGTAAAGCAACGCTTGCGGACATGTTTGAATCTTTTTTAGGTGCAGTATATTTAGATCAAGGTTATGTAAAGGCAAGAGAAATAGTTTATGAGGTTGTAATTCCATTTATAAAAGAAAAACCAGAGACTTTCTTCATGGATTATAAATCACTTTTACAAGAGATGGTTCAAACAACTAAAAAATCGGTTACTTATGAGCTTGTTAAAGAAGAAGGACCAGCTCATGATAGAACTTTTACCATGAATGCTGTTGTAGATGGTATCGTAATGGGAACAGGAACAGCTAAATCAAAAAAGGAAGCAGAACAGCGTGCAGCGCATCATGCTTTAGAAAAGAAAGCTAATGTATAAGGAAGTGTAAAACATGTATTTAAAACAAATTAAAGCATCGGGTTTTAAATCCTTTGCAGAAAAAACGGTAATAGATTTAACACCTGGTATATCAGGCGTGGTAGGTCCTAACGGTTCTGGCAAAAGTAATATTGTTGATGCGGTGCGTTGGGTACTTGGTGAACAATCAGTAAAGCAGTTACGCGGTGAAGGATTAATGAGTGATGTTATTTTCTCCGGCAGTAAGTCAAGAAAACCAGCTTCAATGGCTAGTGTAACTTTAGTATTTGATAACACTGATAAATATTTACCAGTAGATTATACTGAAGTATCAATTAAAAGATGTATTTATAAAACTGGTGAAAATGAGTATTTTTTAAATAATGAAAAAGTAAGATTAAAGGATATTTATGATTTACTTTCTGACACTGGTATTAATAAAGAGTCATTTAACATAATATCGCAAGGGGATATTGCCTCTATTTTATCTAATAAGCCTGAAGAAAGAAGAGTTATTTTTGAAGCAGCAGCGGGTACTTTAAAATATCAAAAAAGGAAGGAAGAAGCTTTAAGAAAGTTAGACAGGACACACGATAACATGAATCGTATTAATGATATAATCTTAGAGTTAGAAACTAATTTAGAACCTTTAAAAAAGCAAAGTATTGATGCTAAAAAATACTTAGAAAACAAAAAAACATTAGACGAAATAGAAGTATCATTAATAGTAAGTGAAGTAAATGAAATAAACGTAAGTTATCAAAATAACAAAAGATTAGTAAACGAGTTAAATGAAGAAGTTATTTCTTTAGAAAAAAATAGTAACGTTGATCAAACTAAAATAGAAAAATTAAAGTTTGAACAAGCAAAGAAACAAGAAGAGTTATATAGTATTCAAAATGAATTAACTAAAGTAACAGAACAGGCTCAAAGTTTACTTGGAAAAAAAGACTTGATTATTGAAAGACAAAAATATGATGCTAAGGATTCTAAAGTTCATGAAAATGTTGTTAACATAAAAGAATCAATTTTAAGAAAAGAAAACGAAATTTTTAACACTAATAATACATTAGAAATAATAAATAAAAAAATAGCACAAGCACAAGAAAGGTTAAGTGAAAAACAGCAAGCTTTTTTAAGTATTAAAAAAGCCCATGATGAAAATGAAGAAAAATTAACTAATCAAAATAGGTTAGAAAACGAAACTAATTATAAAATAGGTATTTTAAGAAGTTCTATAGAAAATAATTCTGGTTTGCCTTATGCGGTTAAATGTGTTTTAGAAAATCCTAAGCTAGCAGGTATTCATAACGTAATAGGAAACTTAATTGAAACTGATAAAGAGTATGCTGTTGCAATTGGTGTTGCTTTATCTAGTGCATCTAATTATATTGTTGTGGATGATGAATTTTCGGCTAAAGAAGCAATTAATTATTTGAAAATAAATAAATTTGGAAGGGCAACATTTTTCCCATTAAACATAATTAAAAAAAGAGAAGTAGATAATGAAACGTACAGGAAAATAGTAAATGAAGCTGATTTCGTTGGTGTTGCATCATCTTTGGTTAGGTATGAATCAGTTTATGATAACATAATAAAAAATCAGTTAGGTACAACCATTGTTGTAACTAATTTAGAAGCAGCAAACGCTTTAGCTAGAAAAATAAATTATCGTTATAGAATAGTAACGCTTGATGGGGAATTACTTCATATTGGGGGATCTTTAACTGGGGGTACATTAAAAAATACAACTAATATAATTACACAAAAACATGAATTAGAAGATAATATTAGACTTTTAAAGTCTTTAACTGAAAAAAGAAAAATACTAGAAGAAAAAATAAACCAAAATGATGACAAGTATAAATATGCATGGGAAGAAAGACAAAAGGCTAGTGAGGAAAAAACAAATCTAGAGATTTCATTAAGATATGAAACTGAAAGACAAAAAGTATTAAAAGAAGAACTTTTAAAATTAAAAGAAGAAGAATCTAACATTAATAGTTTGATAAACGGTACTTTGAGTAATGAAGAGGAAAAAGTAGTAGAAGAGTACTATGAAAAAGAAAAGCAGAAAAAAGAATTAGAAATTAAGATGGAATCTTTAAAAAATGAAGTAAATGATTTTGGTGATTCTATTAATGAAATGGAAAAAGAAAATAAAATAAATAACCAAGAATATTATAAAAAAACAAAAGAATTAAAAGATTTAGAAATTGAAGTAAATAGGCAAGACGTAAGGTTAGATACGCTTTTAAATACTTTGACAGATGATTATGAAATGACTTTTGAAAAGGCTAAGAATAATTATTTTCTAGATATGGACGTTAAAGAAGCTAGGGAAAAGGTCGACAAATGTAAGCTTGAAATAAAAAAACTTGGAGAAGTAAACATAGGTGCTATAGAAGAATATGATAGGGTAAGTAAACGATATGACTTTTTAAATAATCAAAAGAAAGACTTGGAAAATGCAGAAAATACTATTCTCGAAATAATAAAAGAATTAGATGAAATAATGAAAGAAAAGTTTTTAGATACATTTAATATAATAAAAGAAAAGTTTAAAGAAGTATTTAAAAAGTTATTTTCTGGAGGAAGTGCAGAACTTAAACTTACTAATCCGGATGATATATTAACAACCGGTATTGACATTAAAGCATTACCTCCTGGAAAAACACTTAAACATATTTCCCTTTTATCCGGTGGAGAAAAGACATTAACGGCAATATCACTTTTGTTTGCAATATTAGAAGCAAGACCTGTTCCATTTTGTATTTTAGATGAGGTAGAAGCAGCACTTGATGAAGTTAACGTTGATAATTTTGGAAAATTCTTAGGTGAGTTTAAAGGAAAAACACAATTCATTGTTATTACGCACAAGAAAAAAACAATGGAGTATGCAGACGTATTATATGGTGTTACTATGCAAGAGTCTGGTGTTTCAAAGCTTGTAAGTGTAAAACTAGAAGATATAAGGGATGATTATAAAAATTAAAGGAGGAAAAAATTGTCAAGGCGATGTTATAATTGTAATCAAAAACTAGATGAAAGTACGTTTGTATGTCCTAATTGTGGTAAGAATGTTTATGATAAAGAAGGTAAGTTAAATAAATCAAAAATTGTTTATAAAACAGATAATAAGGAAAAAGTTATTGATGATAATAATTGCGTACAGACGAATAAGTTTGCTTTGATTGGATTTGTCTTATCTTTGATATCAACATTTATTTATGGTGGTTTTTTGTGGCTCGGTCTTATTTTTTCGATTATTGGTTTAATAGATTGCAAACGAAAAAATCAAAAGGGTAAGGCTTTTGCAATTGCGGGTATTGTAATATCTGTAATTTACATTGTAATGGGAATTATTTTTGCTTGTTTAATGTCTTATTTTGTATTTAATAATAGATAGGAAAAATGTTATGGAAGATATAAAGCGTTTATTAGAAGAAAAATTAAAAGATACTGATCAGTCTAAAATATTATTAAATAAAATAATTGATAATTATAATTATTTAGTTAGTTTAGAAAGTAAAATCTACAAAGATTTAGAAGAAAAAGATAAAGTAAGAATAAACGAAATTATTTATGATATGTTATTTTGCATAAAAAGTATTAGAAGCATATCAAAAAAAGATTATTATGTTCTTTTAAATAATTATATTGGTAATTTTTTACATTTGTTTTATAATTGTGATGATATGCTTAGAATAAATAAGCATAATAATATAATTGAAAATTATTTAATATCTACTGATGAAGTATCAAAAATAGTGTGTGATATAGATAATAGAAACATAGATGATTTTAAAGTAGCCTTCGAACTTATTTGGCTTTGCTATTTTACTTTATCGAATGATTATGTAAGTTTAAAAGATAAATTGTTAAATGCTAATAACAATAATTATACTGATATAGATTATCAAATAAATGATCGTAAACATACGTTATTAATTACGTTAAGATCTAAAAACAGAAATTATAATATAGAAAAAAACGAAGAATAAATACTTTTCTTCGTTTTTATATTGGTCTATATTTATCAGCGTCTTTATATGGATTTTTCTTATCTATTTTGTCTATGAATAAAATACCATTTAAATGATCTATTTCATGTTGTACGCACACTGCTAAATCTTCTCTTAAACGCATGGTAAATTTATTTCCGTTTATATCATATGCTTCAATTGTTACTCTTGCATATCTTAAAACTATTCCAGGAACATCACGATTAACGCTTAAGCATCCTTCTCCTTGCTCTACGTATATTTTTTCTTCACTGTTACTAATTATCCTTGGGTTTGCAAAGAAATATTTTTTAAAAGAACCATCTTCTTGTTCTTCTACTATTACAAACCATCTTTTTTGAATGCCTATTTGAATGGCACTCATTCCCCAGCCAGCTCTTAAATTATATTTTTTTGCATATTTTTCTATTTGACTATATCTTAAATATTCCATTACATCTTTTATCGTATTTTTTTCTTCTTTAGATAAAGGGAAGGTAACTTCTTTACTTACAAGACGTAATCTTTTATCTTTTTCATCTAGTATTTTAAAATTTTTAAACATTCTTATCACCCCATAACTGCAATAATTATAAACGTAAGTATTTTAACACAAAAATAAGGGAAAGTAAAACTTTCCTTATCGTTTTATATCCATTTGTTTTTTTACTTTATTTATCATATTATTTATTTTATTTTTATCTATCATTTTAGTACTTTTATATTTAGTTAATGAATTTGAATTATCTATTTTATAATGTTCAACGTTGACTATTCCATATAATGCATCACTAAAATATAGATGATATTTTTTAGATATTATATATTTTATATAAAAATTATCAATAAGTGTAAGAGTTGTGTTAACATCAAAAACTTCATTGTTTTTAAAAATATTATTAATTTTAGTTTTGTAGTATTTTAATAAATAATCTAAAGAGAATTTGTTTTTAAGCTTACGTAACAAGTTAGAACCTTTTCTTGTTAGAAAAATAGCATTATCAGTTAATAAAAGATCTATTCTTTCTTTAAAGAAATTATCTTTTAATTCTTTTTTTAGTAAATCTATATTGTTTGGTATAAATAATACGTCATTATTAAATAAAATTTTCTTATCCTTTGTTATTACTATATATAATTTATTTTGATATTTAGCATCTATTACTAAATCTGGATATATTTTCTTGTTATTGTATATTATGTATTTTTTTGAGAGTGAATTTTTAATTTTAAAGAAAGAATAAAGGTTTGGTAGTTTAATAATACTTAATGAACGAAAATCAATCTTTGATAATTTAATATCATGTATGTTATCAGGTGAAATAATATAATCAAAAATATCTTTAAGAAAAAATTTGTTTAAATTATCTTTAATTATATTATATTTTTTTGTTGAATCTCTATTTATAAGACTTTTTTTACCAACTAATATTAGAGGATACTGGTTTTTCTTTACGTTTAATTTCCAAAGTAATTTAAAGTATTTATTAACTATTTTAATATCTTTATTATTAAAATTTATACTTTTCATAAAATCGTTGATGTTTTTTTTGCAAGCTTTATAATCTCTTTTGAAAAAAGCATTTATATCATATGATTGATATCTACTGTAATTTGGTGAGTTAGCACAAAAACGTGAAAAATATTCAGGACTTTGATTAGCATAGTAAACCGCACACGTAGGATCATCAGTTACGAAAAATCTTAAGAATAATTTTTTATGTGGTTTTGCTTCAAACATTTTGTAAACGTGATATTTTTCAAAAATATCATTTATTTTTATTGTATAATCATTAGCTTTGTCGTCGTTAAATTGAGAGTTTAATCCGTGTTTTTTAATTTTTTTTAAAGAATATGAATTAGTTCCGTGAAAAAAATAACCTTCTTTAATATAAACTTTATTTAAGTAGTTAAGTAGTTTTAATTTGTTATTTTTAGATTCATTTTTAATGTTAAGATTTAACTTTAAGGTGTTAAACGCGTATTTTAGAATATCATTAGAATCTTTGGTTTCTTTTAATATTCTTTTTATGTTTACATTATTTTTTAACAAAATCAAGGCTTTTAGAAAACCAACTTCATATTCTTGACCATATAAATAATTATCAGTTCTTAAATCATTTAAAATTTCTAAACAATTATATTTATTTTCAATAAAGGTATCAACTTTTTTGTTACTGAAAAACTCATTTGCTATTTTTGTAAACGAGGTTAGGTCATCGTCTTTAAAGTTATTTATTTTTTTTAATTTCTTTAATGTTTTACTTATGTCATTAATTTTTAAGCTTACTAAATTATGATATGTTTTTTTTATGAGTTGTAAAAATTTTTGTTTATTTTCAAAAACATAATTTGATAATAAAAATATGCTATATTGAAAAAAATAATTATCTGTATATTTGCTATAAATATTTTCTAATATATAATCATTTACATGATTTTGAATTGTAAAATTATTTTTATCAGACATGTTTTCAAACAATAAAACAAAATCTATTTTTTTGTTTAATTCTTCTGTAAACGTTTTCTTTTGTAATTTGTATAAACCATATTTATAACACATAAATAAATATTTTTGATAAGTTAAAATGCTATTATTTTTCATATAACTGCCTCGTTTGTTTGAATTGTTTTCTATATATAAGTATAGCATAAGCTAAATTAAAATTACAAATAAAACAAAGTGAGTTGTTATCACTTTGTTTTAGCATTTATTTTATTAAATTTTTTTAATTATTTCCTAACCATCTAGCTCCAATTACGATAACAAGCAAGATGAATAATACTAATATAATAGCTGCTCCATAGCCACCGCCATTGTTACTGTATCCTCCGTATGGATATTGATAGCCTCCGCAGCATGGAGAGTTGTATCCATAACCACCTTGGTAACCATAATAGTACATATTAATATCCCTCCTTTTAGATTATCTATTATAGTTTATTAAACATGTAAACTTTGTGTTATATAAAACACCTATATATTAAAAAATAAAAAAATGTGTTATTATTATAATAATAGGTGATGATATGAGAAAGGCATTTAATAAGGTAGATAAGCCACTTTTAATATTAACAATTATCTGCTTAATATTTGGAGTTATGATGGTAGGAAGCGCATCATCTTTAAAAGCGTATATGACGTTTGGTGATAGTTATTACTACTTTAAAAGACAATTACTTTTTATTGCAATCGGACTTATTGCGTCAATTATAATTATAAAAACTCCAATAAGAAAGTATAAAAACATAATTTACGTTGTTCTGGCAGGTGTTACTGCAGCATTAATATACGTACTTGTAAGTGGAAAAATATCAAATGGTGTAACAGGTTGGCTATTTATTGGAGGGTTTGGTATTCAGCCATCGGAGTTTGCTAAGACGGCACTCATTTTGTTTTTTGCACTTACTTTTGAAAGGTACATGAGAATAAAAAATATTTCAAACGTACAAAAGGTTTTACCATTTATCGTTCCGATAGTGTTTATATTTTTAGTATTTGAGCAACCAGACTTTGGTACCATGATGATCTTAGTTGGAATAACAGTAGCAATTTTCTTTATGGTTCCGTATGATAAAAAAACAAAGTTTATGATGGTGTTATTTACCATTATTTCGGTTTTAATTCTTGCACTTGTGATGGTTATATCTGGTAAGGGTTTAAGCGATTCACAAATGTCCAGATTTAATTTTAAAGATCCTTGTACAAGATATAGAGAAAGTACTGGTTATCAGGTTTGTAACGGATATATTGCGATAAATTCCGGTGGGCTATTTGGTTCTGGTTATGGTAATAGTAAGCAAAAATATTTATACTTACCAGAGGCTCATACTGATTTTATATTTGCAATTATAATAGAAGAGATGGGACTAATAGTCGGTATAATAATGCTTTTAGCATATTTTATAATAATATGGAGAATAATCATGATTGGTAAAAAATCATATAATTTACAAGGATCAATTATTTGTTATGGTGTTGCAGTTTATATTGCTCTTCACATAATAGTTAACCTAGGAGGAGTATTAGGTGTTATTCCGTTAACAGGTGTTCCACTTCCTTTTTACTCCTACGGTGGCTCTTTTATGATAAATTTACTTATATGTTTAGCATTGGTGCAAAGAGTATCAGTAGAAAGCAAAATTTTTGAGCAAAAGCATTTAGTTAGATAAAAAAGCGTTAAAAAATAACGTTTTTTTAATTTATATAAAAATTAACTTTTTTTAATATTTTTAGGGGAATTTTTAAAAAGACGGAGAATTATAAGTATGAAAGGAGGTTAAAATGTTATATTTTTTTAAAAGATATCAAAAGTATTTATTAATTCTTTTTTGTGCTATTATCATTTTTGTAGGCGTTTATGTTTATAATAAAAGTAATACTATTACAACATCAAATGATGAAAAGCTTACCGTTACAGAAGAAGAAAAAGAAACTAATAACGATGATGATAGTACATCTGAAACGGTTTTTGTAGACATCAAAGGTGCGGTAAATGCACCTGGTGTATATGAATTAGATACTAAAAAAAGAATAATAGATGCAATAAATACTGCCGGCGGCTTAACGGATAATGCCAATACAATAAACATAAACTTAAGCAAAAAAATAGAAGATGAAATGTTTATAATTATTTACACTAAAGAAGAAATAGAAAATTATATGAAAAAACAAGATGTAAGTGAAATTGTTTGTGCATCTTATGAATGTGTTTGTCCTGATAGCAATAATGATGGTTGTTATAAAAATGACGCTAATAAAACAAGTAGTAATACTTCATCTAGTAATGACGAAGTTAAGGTAACTGGTAAAGTATCTATTAATACTGCATCTAAAGAAGAGTTGATGACGCTTTCTGGTATTGGTGAAGCTAAAGCTGGTGCAATAATAGAGTATAGAGAAAAAAATGGAAATTTTGCTTCTATAGAAGATATTAAAAACGTATCTGGAATAGGTGATGCTATTTTTGAAAAAATAAAAGATAACATAACTATTTAAGATGAATAAAAAAGTAATATTATTTACTATTTTTATAGTGGCATTACTAAGAATAGTTTTAATGTTTGTGCTTGATAATAATATGTATTATGAAAATGAAAAAAGCATAATAGGTAAAATTACATACATAAAAAAAGAAGAAGATAAAACAACGATTGATGTAAAAGAAAAACAAAAATACAGAATAACAATTTATGAAAGTGTGGATTTTAAGTATGGTGATAAAGTAAAGGTAACCGGTTTATTTAACACACCAAGTGATAATACTGTGTTTAATTTATTTAACTATAGAAAATATCTTTTATCTAAAAACATAAAAGAAATGTGTACTGATTGTGAAGTTAAGAGGGTAAGAAAAACAAAAAACATTTTTTACATTATAAAAAATAAAATAGTAGAGCATGTCGATAATTATAAATCAAAGAATTACTTAAAAGCATTTGTAATAGGAGATACTTCTTTAATAAGTGATGATGCAAAAGATGCGTATTCTAACGTAGGCATAAGTCATTTACTCGCTATATCTGGAACGCATGTTTCTGTGTTTTTAGTGATAATTAATTTTCTATTTAAAAAAAGTAAATTAAAAAACTTTATTTTGTTTTCGTTTTTGTTTTTCTTTTTATTTATAACGGGTTTCGTAGAATCTTTAATTAGGTGCGTTTTATTCATGTTGTTATCTTTCCTAAATAAGAAGTTTAAACTTAAGTTAAATAGCATAAGCCTAATTATTCTTACAGCTTCTATTTTACTTATTATTAATCCTTATTTAGTTTATAGTGTAGGTCTTATGTTTTCTTTAGTTATTACATTTTTCATAATATTAATAAGTTATAAGTTGAAAAATAAAAGTTATTTAAACAAAACTTTTATAATATCTTTAATTAGTTTTTTATCATCAGTTCCTATTCTTGCTTATAACTTTTTTAAGATAAATGTTTTATCTATTTTATTTAACATTATTTTTGTACCAATTGTTTCGTTTTTTATATTCCCATTAAGTTTAATAACGTTTTTAATTCCTTTGTTTGATGAACTATTTTATATGGTGTCAAATGCTTTTGAGGGTATAGCGTTATTCCTTGATAATTTTAAAGTGCTTTCATTTGTTATTGCAAAGCCAAATATAATTGCTGTTTTCCTTTATTACTTAATGCTTTATCTATCAGTTAAGGTAAATAAAAAATGGATAATTATTTATATAATTATTTTAATAATAAACATAAATGCAAAGTTTTTTATAATAAATCCAACAATTACTTTTTTAGATGTTGGGCAAGGAGATAGTACGGTTATTATTCTGCCACGTGGAAAGACCATCTTAGTTGATACCGGAGGAAATTTTTTAAGTAATTCATCTATTTCTTTAAATAAAACAATTCCATATTTGAATTCACTTGGAATAAATAAAATAGATTTACTTATTCTAACTCATGGTGATTATGATCATATGGGTGATTCGGTAGAATTAGTTAACAATATTAGTGTTGAAAAAGTGGTTTTTAATAATGGAGAATATAGTGAAATTGAATTAGAACTTACTAGTTTACTTAAGAAGAAAAAAATAAATTACTATAAAAATATAAAGACTTTAAACGTGGATAATAATAAGTTTTATTTTTTAAATAATAATATTTATGACGATGAAAATGATAACTCAATTGTTTTATATGCTAAGTTTAATAACATAAAATTATTATTAATGGGTGATGCAACAAAAAAAGTAGAAGAAGATATTTTAAATAGCTATAGCATTAATAACATTGATATTTTAAAAGTAGGGCATCACGGAAGTAAAACAAGTACTTCTAATGATTTTATTAATGTTATTAAACCTAAGTATTCTATTATAAGTGTGGGCAAAAATAACAGGTATGGTCATCCAAATGACGAGGTTTTAAAACGCTTAAGCAGTTCTAGCATTTATAGAACCGATTTAAACGGTAGTATTATGTTTGAAATTAAAAACAAAAAGTTAAAGATAAAAACATGTATTAAAAAGAAAGGAGTGTAAATGAATTATTATAATGAGATAAAACAACAGTTAATAAATAACGAGGTATATAAAAAAGTAAAAGATATATCTAAAAACAGAAGTGATTTAACTGCTTATTATAATGTTGGCAAACTCTTAAGTGAAGCAGGCAAAAACTATGGTGAAGGTATTATAAAAAAATACTCACAAAAGTTAACTATTGAACTTGGTAAAAAATATAATGAAAGAACACTTAGAAGATTTAGACAGTTTTATAATTTTATAGATAATACAAAATGGTCGCCAGTGGCGACCAAATTATCATGGTCTCACTTTTGTGAATTATTACCATTAAAAGATTTAAACAAAATTAATTATTATATTTATATTAGTGAAGAACAAAATTTAAGTAAAAGACAATTGCGAGAAAGAATAAAAAGTAAAGAGTATGAAAGATTAGATGATAAAACAAAAGCGATGTTAATAAAAAAAGAAGAACCTAAAACAGAAGATTTTATTAAAAATCCGATACTGATAAAAAACAAGTTTAATACTACTGATATATCAGAAAAAATGTTAAAAGAATTAATATTAGAAAACATAGATAATTTTTTATCAGAACTAGGTGCTCGTTTTGCTTACGTAGGTAATGAATATAAAATCAAAATAGGTAATAGTTATAATTACATAGATTTGCTTTTGTATAATATTAGATATAAATGTTACGTAGTTATTGAATTAAAAGCTACACCTTTAAAAAAAGAACACATAGGTCAAATACAGACATATATGAATTAGGTGGATAAAAATATTAAATCAGTTGATGAATCTAAAACCATAGGAATAATTATATGCAAGAAAAATAATGAATTTATTTTAGAGTATTGCAGTGATAAAAGAATTCTATCTAAAGAGTGTCAATTAGTTCAATAACTTTTAAAGGTTAAATAAAAATATTTTATTTGGTATATTTTTAAAAAAATGGACATATTAAAAATAGTACATCAAATGTTGTTACACATTAAGTTATAAAAAATATGCTTATTATTTAGGCGGAATATGGTTAACAAAATTAATTGTAAGCCATATATTATTGTAGAACGCTGATGCATGATAAGGCGTTTTTAGATAGATTAGAGAAACTAAAAAAGAGAAATTTTTAGTTTCTCTTTTTTTACTTAATCACATTCCATAATAAATGCCCCTTTTTTAAAATTTTCTATATAAACCAATTGCTTTACCAAGTATTGTACAGTTAGGTAATATAATTGGTTTCATAGTATCGTTTTCCGGTTGTAATCTTATATGTGTTGCTTCCTTATAAAATCTTTTTAAGGTAACTTCATTATCCATTGTCATAGCAACTACTATATCACCATTTCTTGCTACGTTTTGTCTTTGAACGATTACTATATCACCATCTAAAATTCCTGCGTTTATCATACTTTCGCCACTTACTTTTAAAGTAAATACTTCTTCGTTATTTGGTATTAAGTATGCTGGTAAGCTAAAGTACTCATCTGGCGTTTCAATAGCTTCTATTGGGTTTCCAGCGGTTACTTTACCAAGAAGTGGAACTTCTACAACGTCTTCATTTAAATACTCATTATTACCAATTATTTCTAATGATCTATACTTAGAATTAGTCTTTTTTATGTATCCTTTTGCTTCTAGTGCATTAATATGAGACTGAATGGTAGCAGGTGAGTTTAAACCTAATGCTGCGCCTATTTCTCTTACTGCCGGTGGATAACCATGTTTTGCAATGTAGCTTTTTATGTAATCTAAGACTTCTTTTTGTCTATTTGTAAGTTTTTGCATAGTGCCTCCTTTTTATTACATCTATATAATAACATAATTACTTTACATTGTCAAACATTTGTTCACTTTTAGTATTGACACATACATTTGTTCGTGATAATATTAAATTGTAAACAAACAAGAAAAGGAGTGGTTGAAGATGAAATTATTAAAAGATTATAAAGGAGTTGCTTTAATTTACATAGTTATTACTTTAATAAATGTTATATGGGTTGTTAATTATGAAAGACCAAATGACATAATAAGTAAGGTAAGTAATGAAAAAACGGTAGTTTTTAACGCTTAATATTGTATTGATTAAAAGCTTTTTTTGCCTTATAATGATTTTATAAGATAGAAAGGGTTGTTAATTATGAATGATGAAAGAGAAATAAGTGCCATTAAAGCACTTTCGGTAGCAGAAATTTCAAAAGCTAAAAGTGGGCATCCTGGAATAGCACTTGGTGCTGCACCAATTTTATACACGCTTTATAAAAATCATATGATGGTTGATGCAACTGATGACAAATGGATAAATAGAGATAGATTCATTATGTCAGCAGGTCATGGCTCATCACTTTTATATGCTGTTTTATACATGTCTGGTTTTAATTTATCAATTAAGGATTTAAAAAATTTTAGACAAATCGATTCCATTACTCCAGGACATCCTGAGGTTAACGTAACGCCTGGGGTTGATTGCACAACAGGTCCTTTAGGACAGGGAGTGGCAACTGCGGTTGGTATGGCAGCGGCAGAACGCTTTTTATCAAGCAAGTTTAAAGGACTTTTTAATTACAAGACGTACGTACTTGTTGGTGACGGTGACTTAATGGAAGGTATTTCATATGAGGCATGCTCACTTGCAGGACATTTGCATCTTGGTAATTTAATCGTTTTATATGATTCAAATAACGTTACTTTAGATTCTGATTTAAATAAAAGTTTTAGCGAGGACGTACTTAAAAGATTTGATGCTATGGGTTGGCATACGGATGTTGTTTTAGATGGTAATAATCCAATTTTAATTGACATGGCAATATCAAAGGCAAAATCAAGAGGCGATAAACCATCATTTATACAAATAAAAACAACCATTGGAAAAGGATCAATTTTAGAAGGTACTAATAAAGTTCATGGCGCACCTTTAACTAAAGAAGATATAAGACAACTAAGGGATAAACTAAAACTCGATACGGATTTGTTTTCAAACATCAGCTCTTTAAGACGTGAAATGGCTTTATTTATTAAAAACAGAGTAACTCATGATAAGAATAAATGGCAAACTAAGTATAATGCATATATTAACTCTTGTGATGATGAGACCAAAAGGTTCTTAGAGTCAATTAGCATGGATAAAAGATATGACGTAACAAAGTTATTTAAAGATACTATTTTTGAAGATGATGAATTAAGAAAAATAAATGGTATGGTAATGAATAAAATCGCGGATAATTATCCTTGCTTTTTAGGAGGATCAGCGGATTTATCTTCATCATGTAAAACATATTTAAATAACTTTAACGATTTTTCTAAGGATAATTTTGGTGGTAAAAACTTTTTCTTTGGGGTAAGAGAACATGAAATGGGAGCGTTTATAAATGGTCTTGCATTATCTGGGTTAAGACCTTTTGCATCAACTTTTTTAGCATTTTCAGATTATTTAAAACCTGCAATTAGAATGGCCTGTTTAATGAATATTCCAAGTACTTTTGTTTTTACACATGATTCGGTAATTATTGGAGAAGACGGTCCAACACACCAACCAGTAGAACAACTTGCAGGTCTAAGAAGCATTCCTAATCATTATGTTTATAGACCTTGTGATGCTAATGAAATAATAGGTTCTTGGCAAACAATTTTAAATAATGATAAACCATCTTCGCTAGTTTTATCTAGGGGTAAATGTCCTAATTTGGATTGTACTGATCCTTTAAGCGTAAAAAAAGGTGCTTACATAATAAGAAAGGAAAAGAAAAGGTTATTTGGAATTATAATTGCAACTGGATCAGAAGTTTCACTTGCACTTTCTATCGCAGAAAAATTATCGAAAAAGGGTATGGAAATAAGAGTTGTATCTATGCCTTGTATGCGCCTTTTTGAAGAACAATCAAAAACGTATAAAGAAGAAGTGTTACCAGTGGGTTATAAAACATTTGTAATAGAGCGTGCATCTAAATTTGGATGGCATAAATACGTTTATAACGATAAATACATAATGGGAATAGATGAGTTTGGTTATTCTGGTAAGAAAGATGATGTATTAGAAAAACTAAAACTTGATGATGATTCAATTTATAGAAGAATCGAAAAACTCTTAAAATAATAGCTATAATTTATTTAATTCGACATCTTTTTTATAGAATGCGTATTATTCTATAAAAGAGGTGTTTTATTATGAGGGTATATTACTTATTTAAAATTAATGATTCCTTTTCAAAACTATATTATAACAAGACTTATTATCTTTATAAGATGTTAGAAGAAATATCAAAATCTAGTAAAAATGATTTTATAATATCTTATAGATTGTTTGAACAAATGGCAACTGCCTATGATAAAACTAAAATTAATAGTATGATATATAAAAAGTTTATGGATGATGAAAATTATAATAAAATCTTAAATAAACATATATTAGATGATGGAGTCGAAAAAACAAAACTAACCGTTTATAACACATATATAAAAATAAAAACAAATCAGAATATTAGTGCGTTTTTTAAAATATTATCTAATGAAGAAAACGTTTTTGTTTGTGATTTTAATAACAAAGATTATTTTTGGCTTAATAAAGCAGTAAGAAAAAGCCTTGTATAAATTACCAATATTTAGTAAAATAGTATTTGAAAGGAAGATTGATATGTGGGGAAACATTTTATGGTGCATAATAGGCCTTGTTGTGGGTCTTGTTGTAGGATTTTTTGGCGCACGTGCTTTTATGAAAAAGTATTTAAAGAAAAATCCACCAATAAATGAAAAAATGATAAAGATCATGATGCAACAAATGGGAAGAACACCTTCTCAAAAACAAGTAAATCAAATGATGAAAGCGATGAATAAAGTTCAATAATTCATTCGCTTTTTATTTTAATAAATGACTAAAAAGTATAATAAAAGTTAATTAAAGTTAAACTTACGTAAAAAAATGTAAAGAATTTTGCATTTTTTTAAATTGTTATGTTATAATGCTTTATAGGTTAAAGATGATAGATAGGAGATGATTTTGTTATGGCTGCTAAGTATGATGAATCATCAATTAAAATATTAGAGGGTTTAGAGGCAGTAAGAAAAAGACCAGGTATGTACATTGGTTCAACTGATAAAAGAGGTTTACATCACCTTGTTTGGGAGATTGTTGATAATGGTATAGATGAGGCGATAAACGGGTATGGTAATTATTTAAAAGTTATTATTCATAAAGATGGATCGGTATCCGTTATGGATGAGGGACGTGGTGTTCCAGTTGGAATGCACTCATCTGGAAAATCAACGCCTGAGGTTATTTACACGGTACTTCATGCCGGTGGAAAATTCCAAGAAGGTGGATATAAAGTATCAGGAGGATTACACGGCGTTGGTGCAAGCGTCGTTAACGCACTTTCTAAATGGATGAGGGTAACGATATGTCGTGACGGTGGTAAATACGAAATTAGTTTTAAAGATGGTGGACACTTGGATGAACCTTTGAAAAAAGTAGGAAACACAAGTAAAACTGGTACTACAGTAAGATTTATGCCAGATGATACTATTTTTTCGTCTACTACTTTTTCATTTACTACAATATGTGAAAGAATGCAAGAATCTGCCTTTTTAATAAAGGGACTTACGATTGATGTAATAGATGAGGAAGACGAAAAAGAAGCGCATTTTCATTATGAAAAAGGATTAGAAGAATTTGTTTCATATTTAAATGAAGGTAAAAAAACACTTCATAACGTAGTCGGTTTTGAAGCAGTAAAAAACAAGATAGACGTATCTTTTGCTTTACAATATACGGAAAGCTATAACGAAAACTTAGTATCTTTTGTTAATAACGTAAAAACATCAGACGGTGGAAGCCATGAAGTTGGTTTTAAAAGTGCTTTAACAAAGGTATTTAATGATTATGCAAGAAGTAATGGTTATTTAAAGGCAAAAGATAAAAACTTTGAAGGCTCTGACGTAAGAGAAGGATTAACGGCGGTACTTTCTCTAAAGATTCCAGAAGATATACTTCAGTTCGAAGGACAGACTAAGGGTAAGTTAGGAACGCCTCTTGCAAAAACCGTAACGGAAGCAATAGTATATGAAAAAATGCAGTTTTTCTTAGAGGAAAATAAAACGGTTGCAACTGACATCATAAATAAAGCTTTAAAAGGTAAGGCTGCAAGAGAAGCTGCAAGAAAAGCAAGAGAAGAAGCAAGAAAAGGAAAAAATAAAAACACAAAGGAAAAAAACATAAGTGATAAGCTTGCTCCTGCAACTAAGAAAAACAACAAGAAAAACGAGCTTTTCATAGTAGAGGGTGATTCAGCCGGTGGTAGTGCAAAAACTGGACGTGATAGAGAGTATCAAGCAATATTACCACTTAGAGGTAAAGTTTTAAACACTGAAAGGTGTACGGTAGAAGAAGCATATAAAAACGCCGAGATAAACACACTTATTTATACGATTGGAGCAGGCGTAGGATCTGATTTTCATTTAGATGATTGTAATTATGATAAGATTATTATCATGACAGATGCTGATGATGATGGGTGTCACATACAGGTTTTACTAATTACTTTCTTTTACCGTTACATGAGACCTTTAATAGAAGCAGGTAAGGTTTATATCGCAAATCCACCACTTTATAAAATAACGTTTTCTAAAAAAGAGTCTGTTTATGCATACTCTGATGAAGAATTAAGGAAACTTACTCAAGGAAGAAAGATAGAGGACTTGCAAAGATATAAAGGTTTAGGTGAGATGGACGCAACCCAATTATGGGAAACAACTATGGATCCTAATAAGAGAAGTTTATTTAAAGTTAAGATAACAGATGTAGCTTTAGCGGAAAAAAGAGTTTCCATTTTAATGGGTGATAACGTTGAACCTAGAAAAGAATGGATTGAAGAAAACGTAGACTTTTCACTTGAAGATAATTATGAGATGTTAAGGTAAGGAGGTGTTATCATGAAAGACGTATTACAAAGAATAGAAGAATACTCTCTTGAAGAGATAATGGGTGAACGATTTGGAAGATATTGTAAAACCATTATATTAGATAGAGCATTACCGGATGTTAGAGACGGACTTAAACCAGTTCAAAGAAGAATTTTATATGGTATGTATAAATCTGGTAACACATATGATAAAAAATATCGTAAAAGTGCAAAAGCAGTAGGTGAGATAATGGGTAATTACCATCCTCACGGGGATTCATCTATTTATGATGCCATGGTAAGAATGAGTCAAGATTGGAAGATGATGGTTCCTTACATAGACATGCATGGTAATAATGGTTCAATGGATGGTGATGGCCCTGCTGCAATGCGTTATACCGAAGCAAGATTATCTAAAATAAGTAACGTTTTATTAGATGATATTTCAAAAGATACCGTTGAGATGGCACCTAACTATGATGATACTTTAAAAGAACCAACCGTACTACCGGCAGGTTTTCCAAATCTATTAGTTAATGGATCAACTGGAATATCAGCAGGTTACGCGACAAACATACCAACTCATAATTTATCTGAGGTAATTGATGCAACGATTAAAAGAATAGATTCACCTAACTCAAGGTTGGAAACGATTATGGAAGTTTTACCAGGGCCTGATTTTCCAACGGGAGCGGTAATAGAAGGAAAAGAACAGATTAAAAAGGCCTATGAAACTGGTAAAGGTAAAATAGTTGTAAAATCTAAATATGACATTATAAAAGAAAAAGGGAAAACAAATATCGTAATTACTGAAATACCATATGAAGTTAATAAAGCAAACCTTGTTAAAAAAATGAATGACATTAGGATAGATAAGAAAATAGATGGTATTTTAGAAGTAAGAGATGAAACATCACGTGGTGAGTTAAGAATCGTTATAGAACTTAAAAAAGATGCGAACGTAGACTTAATTACTAATTATTTGCTTAAAAATACAGACATGCAAATATCATATAGTTTTAACATGATTGCAATTGTAAACAGAAGACCAAGACAAGTTGGATTACTTTCTATTTTAGATGCGTTTATTTCCCACCGAAAAGAAGTGGTAACAAGAAGAACTAAGTTTGATTTAGATCATGCAAAAGAAAGATATCATATATTAGAAGGTTTAATAAAAGCAATTAGTATTTTAGACGATGTAATAAGAGTAATAAGAGCATCTAAAAATAAAGCTGATGCAATAATTAACTTAGTTAAATCATTTGCTTTTACCGAAAAACAGGCAACTGCAATCGTTATGTTACAATTATACCGTTTAACAAATACTGATATAACAGAAGTCGAAGAAGAAATGAAAAATTTAAGTGACAAGATAAAAGAGTATGAGCTTATTTTATCTGATGAAGAAGAACTTAAAAAGGTAATTAAAGATGAGTTAAGGAAGATAAAAAAAGAGTTTGGAGCGCCTAGAAAAACGAAGATTGAAGATGAGATAACCGAAATAAAAATAGATTTAAAAGAAATGATTCCAAAAGAAGATGTAATAGTTGTTGTAACTAAAGAAGGATACGTAAAACGTGTTTCTAAAAAGTCCTATAAAGCAGCGGAAAATGATGAGACTTTAGTTAAAGAAAACGACTATGTAATAGGATTATTTGAACAAAACACACTTGATACTTTATTATTATTTACTAATAAAGGTAATTATTTATACATACCAGTACACACACTTCCTGAATTAAAATGGAAAGAACTAGGTAAACACGTAAGTAACATAGTTCCTATTAGCCAAGATGAACAAATTATAAAAGCGCTACCAGTTAAGGATTTTAATAATAAAGAAATAATTATCTTTACTAAATTAGGTATGGTAAAAAAATCATATTTATCTGATTTTAAGGTACAACGTTATTCTAAACCTATCATGTGTATTAAATTAAAAGATAATGATGAGGTTATATCGGTTGATACTAATTCATTTAGTGAGGTATTTATCGCTAGTAAAAAAGGGTACGGACTTTGGTATGGTAAAGATGAAATTCCATCAGCAGGTCTTAAAGCATCAGGCGTTAAATCGATTAATTTAAAAGATGATGAAGTAATTAGTGCACAAACTTTTGATATTAATAGTGAATACGTAATTATAATAACTAAAAAAGGTCTTGCAAAGAGAGTAAAACTTTCCGAGTTTGAAAAAACATCCCGTGCCAAAAGAGGATTACTTCTTTTAAGAGAGGTTAAAAGTAATCCGCAAGAAATAATAAAAGTGCATGTTTCTGATGCAAAGCATACCATTGTTATAAAAACTAATAGTAATGCTAAGGAAATAAAATTAACGGAAATTCCGATAATGGATAGGTATTCTATCGGTAGTACCATAGTAAAAACAAAAATAGATGATGTTTATGAAATGGTAAAATTAACAAAAGAAGAAACCGAAAAAGAACCTTTTAATGCTGATGAAAAAAAAGATAAAAACCAAGTGGAAAAAGATGTTAAACAAAAAAAAGAAGTATCATTAAAAGAGATTGATGATAAATTCATGACCATTGATGATTTTCTAGATAATTTTGATTAAGCAAGTTTTATACTTGCTTCTTTTGCTTAGTTTGAAATATAATATTTTCTAAAGAGGGATAGTATGAATACGAAGAGAATTGTTAAAGCACTTTATCGTTTTGTAAAAATATTTAATTTACATATTAAAAATATTTCTTCTTCCTTGCTAGCAAAAGAACTTGAAGATACAAGAAATTTGTCAATTTATGATAAGGATAATAATGAAGTAGGATGTATGTTTTTATATAATGATAATTTTAACGTATCGATAAAACTTAGTAACACAAGTATAAACGCTAGGGTGTTATGCAAATTTAAAGATAGGAAATCAGTTGTTTTTAAATATAGTATTTTAAAGGATAATAATAGATTAAACGGAAGTTTTGAATATGTTTTTATTCCTCATAAGGATAAGTTTTTAATAGAAAATAGATTTCAGCTATTTAAGGATGATGTTATTCATAATAAAGCCAGGTTTGATTTATGTGATAACTATTATTTTATAAATGACAAAAACAGTGATGAATGGTTTGAATATAAAAATAACGTTTTTAAACATTGTAGTAAAACTAATTTTACACAGATTGATTGTTATCCGGATTACTTAATGTATGATAAATTTAATAGAATAGAAAATACACATGTTATTGGTATAAATAAATCGCCTTTTTTAGATAATGGATTAAATATATGTGCATCTCTTAATGAGTTAGAAGATGATTATAAAAAACTAATAACAAATGAGAAAACGCAGGTAGATAATCTTATACCAAATTTGTATGAAAATATTGTTTGTTCTTCTTTTTACGGAAAAAACAACATTGGATTAAGAAAATTATTTGTTGATGATTCTATCAATTATGATAAAGGAGTAAAAAAATTAGATATGTAATAAATTATATTTTTTATTAACTATTATTTTTTTCGTGTTATAATTATAAAAACAGACATAATATTTAACTTTTTATTGTTATTATAAAATGGGTGATAATAATGAAAGTTAAGGTTTTTGATTGTGATTGTGAAAGTGATTTAGAAGAGTCTGTAAATGATTTTATTGCAAGTAAAGAAGTAATTGATATAAAATATCAAGTTGCAATAGCAACTTGCGGAGAAGAGCAATTATACTGTTTTTCGGCAATGATAATATACATAAGTAAGGACTGATTAATTTGAAAAAAAGTAGTTTTTTAAATGGCGCAATAATTGCAACGGCAGGTATTGTTATAACTAAAATATTAGGAATTTTATACGTAATTCCTTTTTATGCAATAATAGGTGAGTCTTCTATTGCTTTATATGGTTATGCATATACCATTTATAATTTGTTTTTATCTTTATCAACGGTTGGTATTCCTCCTGCTATGAGTAAATTAATTAGCGAGTATAACGCGTTAAAATATTATAATACCAAAGAAAGAGCTTACAAATTAGGTAAGTACTTACTTATTGGATTAGGAATAATTTTATTTTTTATAATGTTTTTTGGAGCACCTTTTATTGCTAATCAGATAATGGGTGATAACACTGGAGGAAATTCTAAGGAAAGTATTACTTTTGTAATTAGAATAATATCAACGGCAATTTTAGTTGTTCCTTATTTAAGTGTTACTAAAGGTTACTTACAAGGGCATAAGTTTATGGCACCACCGTCTATTAGTCAGGTAATAGAGCAGTTAGTTAGAATTGCGGTTATTTTAATCGGTAGTTACTTGTGTGTTAGGGTGCTTAACTTAGGTGTTACAAACGCCGTTGGAATAGCTGTTTTTGGGGCAACACTAGGAGCACTTGCGGCGCTTATATACTTACTTGTTAAGATTAAAAAGAATAAAAAAGACATAATAAGAACTGATGATAAAAAAGAAGAAGAAAAGAAAATAACTAATAAGCAAATAATAAAAAAACTACTTATCTATTCAGTTCCATTTATATCATTTGGGCTTGCTTTATCAGTTTATGATTACATTGATATGACAACGATAATAGATGGACTTACTAATTTAGGTTTTAAAACGTCTGATGCAGAAAGTGTTTTAGGAGTTATAAACACAACTGGTAATAAATTAAACAGTGTTGTTTTAGCCATTTCAACTGGTCTTATGACAAGTTTGGTACCTAACATTACATCAAGCTTTGTTAAAAAAGATTATAAAGATGTAAAACGAAAGGTAAATCAGTCATTTTTAATGCTTTTATACGTTACTATGCCAATGGCAGTTGGTTTATCTATTCTTGCTAAACCGGTTTTCTATGCTTTTTATGGAGCGTCAAACTGGGGACCTAAAGTATTTTGTTTTACCATTTTTATAGCGCTATTTAGGTGCGTTTTTACAACGTCTGTTTCAATTGCACAGTCATTAAATAAGTTTAAAAACGTGTTTATTAGTATAATTGCGGGTATTTTGGTAAAACTTGTTTTACAGTATCCATTCATGAATTTATTTGATGCTTTAGGACTATATCCTTTCTGGGGATCAACGCTAGCTACTTTAACAGGTCTTGCAACATCATTTATAACAAATTTAATCGTAATAAACAAAGTTGTTAAATTAGATATTAAAGAATACTTTAAGAAAATGTTTAAGTTTATTTATCCGCTTGTTATCATGATAGTAGTACTTATTTTAATGAAAAACTTTATTTCAGTAGATGTAAATAGTACGCTTTCTTCTGTTTTGGTAATTATAATATATGCGTTTTTTGGTGCTTTAATATATTTTGCTTTAACCATAAAAAACGGTGTATTTAAAGATATATTTGGTGATAAACTTCTTCGAAAGTTAAGAATAATAAGAAAGTAGATAAGGAGAAATTTATGGAAGATAATTTAGAAAATGCCATTTTAAAAGAAATGATTACAAATAAGGCAGTTAATGATAAAAACAAAAAATTATTTTGCAGAAATTTACTTGGTAGAGCATATAGCCGCAATGATGATGGTGGTTATGTTAGCAAATATGTTAAAACTAAATCTAAAAGTGAAATAGAAGAAGAAATAAAAAAACTTGCATCAATTACAATGTATAATGCTCATCAATCATTAAATATAGAATCTTTACTTAATGCTGCTAAAGAAGGTATGTTTTACGTTGATAGTTTGTTTGATGCATTAGATAAAACAATTACTTATAATGTTATTCGTAATGATAAAGACTATAGTTATTCAGATATAAAAGAATTAACTGATCAAATAATAGATGAGATATTTAATAAAGGAAACATAAATGTATTTTCGTCAAAAAATGGTACTAGAAATTATGTTCTAAATTTTCTTAAAAGAAATCCGTCTTCTAATTACTTTCTTTCTTCGGAGGAAAAATTAGCTCTTATAAAGGAAGTAAATAATACTTTGATGATTAATTCAAATGATTCAAGTGTTATACTAGATGAATTATCGAACGTATTAGCAAGTAATTGGTATAATAAAAATAATAAGGTAAATTTAGCCCATGAAGATAATATTTTTAATAAAATAAAAAATGCAATAAATAATTTAAATGTAAATGATAGGTTAAAAATTAGTCTTTTAAATGATTTACATAGTGGTGAATTATTAAATCTAGTTGGGCTAATACCAGATGAATTGATAGAAGAATATAATGTATATTATAATAAAAATAATAATTATTCAAAGGAAAAGTAAATATTGTTTTATATTTACTTTTTATTTACGTTTTTTTAAAAGTAATGTATATTTAAATGGATTTTTGTGGTAATCTAAATATATAGAGTAGAGGTGGTAGTTTATGTTTAATGATTTATTCATAAAAATGCAAGGAAAATTAAATGATAATAATATAAGTGATGCTAGTTCGGTAAAAGAATATGCTGATTATATGGTTAAAAAAACGTTTGAAAAAATGTTTCCGGAAGAAGATGCAAACTTAGGCGACGTAAGTAAAATATTGTATGATGGAGCAGGAAATTTAGCTAAGTTATATGATGCTAAGACAGATGATGTTTATGATACCTTAACGGGGGAGTTAGATGATTTAGTTCCTAATTGGAAAAATTTTATAGATATTAACACTTTGGAAAATGCAGTTGCAGATGCATTTGTTAATCGTTTCTTTAAAGAAAAATATGATGATATTCCCGATGAAAAAACAGCATCTTCATTTGATGATGCACTTAGAAATACCATTAATAGAAACGTTGAATTTGGTTATGAAATTAATTCTAAAGAAGATTTAGAAAAGTTTTTGAAAAAGTTATTTCATGAGTTTTTTGATAAAGATAATATTTATGTATTTACGTCTAGATATGGTTCAAGAAAATATGTTTCTTCTAGCAGTAAAGAAAAAATATTAGAAGAAATGATGAAAACAATACAAATGGATTCTAGTTTACCTGCTGCTGAGTTAGAAACGGAAATAAGAGATGCATATATAAATAAGGTGGCTGAATCGATGAAATTATAAAAAAAGGTCTACGGATAGTAGACTTTTTTACATCATGTACATTTCTCCATTATAACCAGCGTTGTTTTGGGTTGTTTGATATGGAACGTTCTCATTTTGATTGTTATTTAAATTGTTCTGGTAGTTTTGCATGTTATTGTTTTGATATGGCATCTCTAGTCTGGAAACCTTGTTTTCTAATACCTTTACCTTTTTTTCTATTTGACTTACTCTAGTTTCTAAATTACCATAATTATCGTTCATATAATTAGGGAACATCATCATGTTAGTAGGGAAATTCATACCAAAAGGAATTTGTGGCATAAAACTATTGTTTCTGTTGTTCATAATTACTCCTTTCTTCAAAAAAAGCTTTCATTTAATTATATGCTTATTTTGGGTTTTGGTGTATAATTATCATGGTGATTTAATTGAGACTTAAAAACGTAAAGAACGCAAGTGAAATAATAATGAATTCAAGTTATTTAATAAAAGATCCTAAACTATATAAAGGAAAATATAACAAGTTATTTGGTAATGATAATCCAATTGATATAGAAATAGGAATGGGTAAGGGAGATTTTATCATTGGTATGGCAATGCAAAATCCTAATGTTAACTACATAGGAATAGAAATGTATGATAGCGTAATAGTTCGTGCTGTGCAAAAACTAGAAAATAAAATCATTCCTAACTTAAGATTAATTAGGATGGATGCTAATTTAATTGATGAGGTATTTGAAAAAGAAATAAATACCATATATCTTAACTTTTCTGATCCTTGGCCTAAGAAAAGACATGAAAAAAGGCGTCTTACATCGCATGAGTTTTTAAAAAAGTATGATAACCTTTTTAAAGGTGAGAAAAAGATATTTCAAAAAACGGATAATTTAGGTTTATTTGCTTTTTCTATAGAGTCTTTAAGTACGTATGGTTATACTTTAAAAAACGTTACGCTAGATTTATATAACAACATGATAGAAAACAACGTACAAACGGAATACGAAAAAAAATTCGAAAGTAAAAACGTTAAAATATGCAGGTTAGAAGCTTATAAAAATGATTAAAGGTTTTACTTTTTTTCTTTTTTTGATATAATTATTTTAAAGTAGGTGAAAATCATGAAAAAATGTTTATTATTTCTACTTTGTTTGGTTTTACTTTCTGGATGCACGATAACTAGAATGGATAATAAAACTTATGAAGAGGTAATAGATAGTATTTTATCTTTAAACATAAATTTATATAATAAAGTTGGAAAAGGATATAAGTATTATGCTCCTCGTGGTGTAGTAAGATTAGATTCTAACACGTATAACGATGTTTTAAAAAGAAATGATATAATCTATTATTTATACGTTGATGTTGTAAGCTACTATTATAAAACCGACATAAATTATACAAAGAGTAAAAATGCGTATTACTCATCAAATCTTAAGTATAAAAACAAAACGGGATATGTTGAAATAACTAAAAATAAAAATAATTTATATGTTCAAATGGTGTATAATTATGCTAAAATAGAAACGTATGTTGATGAAAAAGATTTAAATCAAGCCCTTGAGGATATTAGTTACATTTTATCTAGCGTAAGTTTTAATGATTCTTTGCTTAATAAAATGTATGAAGAAGGAGCTTTCGATTCAAATGAGGAAGTATATAGACTATTTGATAATAAAGAAAAAGAAGGTAACTTCCTTGAATATGTAGAAGAGTATGATAAATATGATGAACAAGATGAAGCGGTAGCGCCAGAAGAGGAAATAAAAATAAAAGAAACAACCACAACAACGACTACTAGGCAAACAACAAGTACCAATACCACAACAACAGGTAATTAATAAAGGAAAGGTGTGATTATCAATATGGGACTTATGAGTAAATTAAACAAAATGAAAAGTTTCTTATTTGATGAAGAAGATGATGAAAAAGAGGTAAAAAAGCAGCCTAAAAAACCGGTTAAAAAAGAAGATGTAATACCGGTTAGAAAAGAGCCTATTAAACCGGTGAAAACGGAAGAAGACGAAAAGATAGAAGAGTTATATTTTGAAGATGAAAAAGAGGATAAAATTATAACTGGTAATACTGAAATTAAATCAAGAGCTTTAAAAACTGAAGAAAAGTTTAAGTTTCCAGAATTTGATGATGATGATTTTATGGTTGTAAGTAAAAAGCCAGAACCTATTATTCCTACTAAAAAAGAAGAACCTAAAAGGGCTCTTTATCAAGGAAGTAAAAGAAAAGAGGAAGCTAAAAAATTTAAACCAAGTCCTATTATCTCTCCGGTTTATGGATTATTAGATAGTCAAGGTAACATGATTAAAGAAGAGGAAAAAACTGATAAGGCGCCTTTATATAACGAAGAAAAAACGTTTGATGAAGTAAGAAAAAAAGCGTATGGAAAGCTTGATGAAGAATTAGAAAACACAATGAAAAGACTAAGTAAAAAGACCATTGAAGAAGCAGAAAAAGACATGTTAGATGAAGAAAAATTATCAAGACAAAAGAAACATCAAAAGAAGGAGGAAAAAGTATCTTTAGTAGCTTTAGAAAAAGAAACAGATGACGACGATGATGATGACGATATGATTTTGCCAAACGTTAATTTTAAAGAGATTGACGTTGACAAGGAAAAAGAAAAATCATTAAAGAATCAAACTAAAAAGACTGTAAAGCCTAAAGTTGAAGATAATGATGACGATGATGATGACGACACAAAAGAACAAGATTTGTTTAATTTAATTGATACAATGTATCAAAACAAGGAGGATAAAGATTAATGCAAGCGTTTTTGAGTTCATATTTGCCAATACTTATTTATATATTATTATGTATCCTTATAGTGTTGCTTATAATAATATGTGTTAAAGTTATTAAAACAATGAATCGGGTTGAAAAAATAGTTGATGACGTAGATGAAAAAGTAAAGTCATTAAATGGTGTGTTTAACATTGTTGATACGGTAACTGATAAATTATCGGCTTTAACAGAAGTTATTTCGGATTCAATAATATTATTTATTAAGGGTATTTTTAAAAGAAAGAAAAAGAAAATCGAAAAAGAAGAAAAAAGAAAGGAAGAACAGGAAGATGGCGAAGAAGAAGAGTAGTGCTGGTAAGTTCTTTTTAGGAGCAGCGATAGGAGCAGCATTAGGAGTTTTGTTTGCACCAAAATCAGGTAAGGAAACAAGGGCTGCTTTAAAAAAGAAGGCAAGTGAATTAATTGAAAAGGCAAAGCAAATAGACGTTAAAGAAGTAAGGGATACGATTAGTGAAAAAACAGCTTCTTTAATTGATGAGGTAAAAGATCTAGATAAAGAAAAAGTTTTAAAAATTGCCAAGAAAAAGGCAGAAAGTTTAAAAAAGCATGCAGAAGAATTGGTAGAGTATACCAAGAAAAAAGCATCTCCAATTGTTGAGGATGCTGCAGAAGCTTTGAAAGAAAAAGCCATTGCTACAACTAAAAAGGTATTAGACAAATTAGAATCTAAATAAAAAGTGCTTATTTTAGCACTTTTTTTAGTTCTTTTGCATAGATTAAAACGAGGAGGGGATTCTAATGTTTAAAGAAATAGTAACTAAGGCAGTAATTGGTAAAGGTAAGAAGTATTTTAAGAATAATTATAATCTTCTTGCGGAGCATAATGCTAATACAATACTAGGCTGTTGGGTAATTAATCACGAATTCAAAGGATCGGTAAATGGTGATAAGGTTGTTATAGATGGAAGTTTTGATATAAATATTTGGTATTCTTATGATGATGATAAGAAAACGGCCGTTGCAAGTAAGAATATTTCTTATAGTGAAACGGTAAATATTAAAACAAAACTAGGAACATCTATTACTGGTAGTGACATAATTGTAAGAGCATTAAAGCAGCCAACTTGTAGTAACGTTAAGGTAAAAGATGACGTAATAGAATTTGACATAGAAAAAGAACTTGGAATAGAAGTTGTAAATGATACGAAAGTTAAAGTACAAATAGAAGATGATGAAGATCCATGGGATACGCTAGATGATGATGAAGAAGAAATAGAGAAAAAAATAGATGAAGAAGTTAAAGAGGATTTTATTTAGAATCCTTTTTAAATAATAAAAATAAAGCTGTTAACAAAAATAGTTGACAAGTGTATTTTGCTTATGATAGAATGGTTTTATACGAAGGAGGAAACAAAACATGGCAGTAAAACTAAGATTAAAAAGAATGGGTGCAAAAAAAAGACCACAATATAGAATCGTTGCCGCTGATTCAAGAAGCCCAAGAGATGGTAGATTTATTGAAACTATAGGAACTTATAATCCATTAACAAATCCAGCAGAAGTAAAGATTAACGAGGAATTAGCTATGAAATGGTTAAAAAATGGAGCAATGCCAACTGATACGGTAAGAAACATATTATCTAAAGATGGAATCATGGCTAAATTTGCCAAAGAAAAACAAGGTAAGTAATTATGAAGTTAGTAGAGTTAACTAAGGTTATCGTAAGTGAGCTTGTAAGTGATCCAGATAGCATAACGGTAAAAGAATTTCCTAGTGAAAACGAAGATGAAATTATAATTGAAGTAATGGTTCCAGAAAAAGAAATGGGAAGAGTAATAGGAAAAAATGGTACCATGGCAAAGGCATTAAGATGTATCGTACAAGCAAGTTCATACATCCATGATAACAAAAGAGTAAACATTAACATTGATTCTTACTAAGAAGGCTTATTAAAGTCTTCTTTTTATTTATGTTTTTTGTAAACTTAACTAATAATTTATTGTTAAAAATTAGCAATTGTATTATAATAAAAAAGTAAGGATGTGAATGTATGAAAAAAAGAGTAATTAGTGCGATAGTTGCGCTTATAATATTTGTCCCTCTTGTTATAATTGGTGGCATTTGGTTTAAGATAGCTGCATGCGTTTTAGCAATTTTAGGGATAAAAGAATTCTTGGATTTACCAAGTAATGAGAAAAGACCAAAATACGTTGATGTTATAATATACGCATTAACATTATTACTCGTATTTATGGATGATAAAAGAGAATATTATTATTTATTAACGTTTTTGATTCCGTTTTTAGCGGTAATATATTGTAATGATAATAAAAGATATAATGCTGATGATGCGTTTAGACTTATTGGTAATACCATTTTAGTTGGAACGGTATTTCATGCGTTTATAACTATTAGAGAAAAAAGTTTAATGTTCTTTATATATCTTTTCTTAATTACGATGCTTACTGATACTTATGCACACTTGGGAGGATCTTTAGTTGGTAAACATAAATTAGCACCTAAAATATCTCCTAATAAAACTTGGGAAGGTGCAGTAATCGGTGGTATATTTGGAACGCTTTGTGCTGCAACGTTTTATTATATAGCAATTGATAGTGGCGTAAGCGTACTTTTACTTCTTGTTGTAACTTTATTTTTGTCTACTTTAGGACAGTTAGGAGATTTGTTCTTTAGTGCTGTTAAAAGAAATCACAACATAAAGGATTTTTCTAATATTATGCCAGGTCATGGTGGCGTATTAGATAGATTAGATAGTATTATTTTCGTAGTTATTGGATATATTTTATTATCAAGTATTTTTTAGGAGGATACTAATGCTTACTTTAATATATTTCATATTAATGCTTGGAATAATCGTTTTTATTCATGAACTTGGTCACTTTTTCTGGGCAAAGAAATCTGGTGTTTATTGTTATGAGTTCTCGATCGGATTTGGTCCTAAACTTTTCTCTTTTAATAGAAAAAATGATGAGACATTATACTGCGTAAGACTAATTCCAATCGGTGGATACGTTGCGATGGCAGGAGAAGAAGTTGATGATGATAAAACCGTTCCAAAAGATAAAAAGATGTACAACAAGCCTTGGTATAAAAAGTTAATAATCGTACTTGCGGGCGTTACTAATAACTTTATACTAGGCTTTGTAGTTTTATTTATAATGGCTTTATGTTATGGCTCTTACACAACAAAACCAGTTATTGGACAGGTTGCCAAAGAATCAGCGAGCGAAAAAGCTGGTCTAGAAGTTGGCGATGAAATAAAAAGCATAAACGGTAAAAAAACCGGAACATGGGATGATGTTACTTTAACGCTTACTTTAGCGGATAATGAAAAAGCACAAACGCTTGTTGTTGAAACGGAAAGTGGAAAGGAAAAAGAAATAAAGATAAAGCCTTTAAAGGTAAAAGATGAAGAAGGAAACGTTTCATATGCTTATGGTATGGGACTTGATAGTACTAAGTATCATGGTATTAAAAACGCGTTTAGTTATGCAACAAGTAAGTTTGGCTCTACTTTTAATTCAATGATCGTAACTATTAAAGCGTTAGTAACGGGAGATATTGGCTTAAGTGCTTTATCAGGACCAGTAGGTATTTATACGATTGTAGGACAGCAAAGTAAGGCGGGATTAGAAGGATTACTTTACTTACTTGCGTACCTTTCTATAAACGTTGGATTTATTAACTTAATTCCGTTTCCTGCGTTTGATGGATACCGTGCTTTAATAATTATAATTGAAAGGGTTACTAAGAAAAAGGTTAATGCAAAAGTAGATGCAATCATAAATAACATTGGATTACTATTACTTTTTGCACTTATGATATTTATAACCGCAAAGGATATTTTAAGACTTTTTTAAAAAAAGTCTTTTTAAGAAAGAGGCGATTTAATGAAAGACTTAAAAGTAATATTTATGGGTACTCCAGATTTTTGTGTTCCTATACTTGAAGAGTTAATAAAAAAGTGCACCGTAATTGCAGTAGTAACGCAGCCAGATAAAGAAGTGGGAAGAAAAAAAGTACTTACTCCATCACCAATTAAAGAAGTTGCGTTAAAAAATAACATAAAGGTATTACAACCAGTTAAAATAAAAGAAGAATATCAAGACATAATAGATTTAAACCCAGATATTATTATAACTTGTGCATACGGTCAAATAGTACCAGAAGTTATTTTAAACGCACCAAAATATGGCTGTATAAACGTTCATGCATCACTACTTCCTAAACTAAGAGGTGGTGCACCTATTCATAAAGCGATAATAAACGGTTATAAAAAAACCGGAATAACAATTATGTACATGGATAAGGGAATGGATACGGGAGATATGATATCTAAAAAAGAGGTTGATATAACTGATTTTGATACCGCAGAAACTCTTCATGATAAATTACAAAAAGCATCAGTACCTCTTTTAATGGAAACCTTACCAAGTATAATAAATGGTACTAATAAAAGAGAAAAACAAAATAATGATGAGGCAACTTACGCATATAACGTATCAAGAGAAGATGAACATGTTAATTTTAATGATACTTCTTTAAACGTATATAACAAGATAAGAGGGCTTAATTCATGGCCAGGAGCTTATGCCACGCTAGATGATAAAAACATTAAATTATGGGTATCTAAAATAAGTGATAACGTATATGATAAAAAGCCAGGCACAATAGTTAATTTAAATAAAGATGGTATGGAAGTAGTAACAAAAGATAAAAGCATTTTAATAACAGAACTACAACTACCGGGTAAAAAGAAAATGAACATAAAAGATTTTATAAATGGTAATAAAAAAGAAGATTATTTAAACAAGTGTTTTAAATAATCTTTTTTATATTTTTTTCATTTTTTAGGGGATTTTAAAAAGTTATGGAGAAGTATAAGTATGAGGAGGCAGTGAAAAACGCTAGCTTTGTTTTCCAACCAAAAGAATAGAAAGGTTGGGTGATGTTTATGAGGTTTAGATTTGAAATAAAATTTAGTCCAAAATTAATCATCATATTACTTATAATAGTAGTCATATTGATTGTTATATAAAGTAAGAAGAACAGAGCATAGTAAATACTAGCTCTGTTCTTCATTAATGAAAATTAACTGGAAAACAACTAGTTGAGCTGCTTCCTTACAATTTAATTATATCCAAAAATAAAAATAATATCAATATGAAAAAGAATATTATTTATTTTCTTTAAAGCTGTCACAGATGGTTTGTTTTTTCTTAGCGTTACATCCACTACATGTTGCACTTACTTTTATTTCATTTAAAGTGCAGTATTTATCAGATGCATTATTATACTTGCATGATTCTACATCACATTTAATAGATTTATTATTATCCATATTATTACCTCCATAAATATTATTTACGTTATCAAAAATATTATTCATGTGTAAAGCTGTTTTAAAAAACATGTTTTATTATGTATTTATTTCGCTAATTTTGTTAACCTTTACTTTTATATTTGGTATAATTATATTTGTTAAGGAGTAATTTGATGAATAATATTTATGATTATACGAAAAAGGATTTAGAAGATTATTTTTTAAGTATTGGACAGTCTAAATTTAGAGCAAGCCAAGTATTTGACTGGCTTTATGTAAAAAGGGTAAAATCTTTTGATGAAATGACTAATTTAAAAAAAGATTTAATTACGTATTTAAAAAATAATTTTAGTACTTCGTTTATAAAACAAGTTACTAAAGAAGAAGATGTTGATGTAAAAAAATATTTATTTGAGCTTTTTGATGGTAATAAAATAGAAGCGGTTTTAATGCACCATGATTATGGAAATAGCATTTGTGTTTCAACACAAGTAGGTTGTAATATGGGCTGTCTTTTTTGTGAGAGTGGAAGGCTTAAAAAACTAAGGAATTTAAACGTATGTGAGCTTGTCCAGCAGGTTCTTTTGGTAGAAGAAGACATAAAAGAAAGAATCAGTCACGTTGTTTTAATGGGAATTGGTGAGCCTTTTGATAATTATGATAACGTTATGAAGTTTATTAACATCATAAATGATCCTAAGGGAATTAACATCGGTATAAGACACATAACGGTATCAACTTGCGGTATTGTGCCTAAGATTAATGAGTTTGCAAATGAAAAGATAGGGGTTAACTTAGCGATAAGTCTTCATGCTCCTAATAATAAAATAAGAGATATGATAATGCCTATTAATAAAGCTTATAAAATAGAGGATATTATAAATGCCGTAAAAGATTATATTAAAAAGGCAAACAGAAGGGTAACTTTTGAGTACATAATGCTAAAAGACGTAAATGATTCTTGTGATTGTGCAAAAGAGCTTAGTAATTTATTAAAAGGAATTAACTGCTACGTTAACTTAATTCCTTATAATGAAACTAGTAATATTAAGTACAAAAAAAGTGATAAAGTGACAATTAATGAATTTTATGATATATTAAAGAAGAATAATATAAACGTAACGATAAGAAGAGAATTTGGCTCAAATGTATCAGCGGCATGTGGACAGTTAAGAAGTAAACAGATAAAAGGAAAGGAAGATTAACGTGAAAGCATATTACATATCAGATACTGGTAAAGTAAGAACCCATAACGAAGATTCGGTTATGATAGTTAAGAATTTATCGGGTGAGTATTTAATGGTTGTTGCTGATGGTATGGGAGGCCATAAAGCAGGTGAGATTGCATCTTCCATAGTTGTTAATGGCTTAACTGATAAATTTAAGAACATGGAATCAATTGGAGAAAAAGATGGTGCGGTAAATTGGATTAGACAAAACGTAAACGAACTTAATGATGCTATTTTTAAATACACTGATGAATTTCCAGAAAGTAAGGGAATGGGTACTACTTTGGTACTTTCGGTAATAACAAAAGAATATATATTATTTGGTAACGTTGGTGATTCATCAGGTTTTGTAGTTAAAAACCATGAGCTATATAAAGTAACTAAAGATCATACGCTTGTTAATTTACTTGTTGAAACAGGTGAACTAACTAAGGAAGAAGCTAAAAATCATCCAAGAAAGAACGTACTTATGAGGGCACTTGGTGCTAATAATCCAATAGATGTTGATATATTTGATGTTGAAAAAAACTGTGATGCGATACTGCTTTGTAGTGACGGATTAACTAACATGTTAACTAAAAATCAAATAGAAAAAGTTTTAAATAGTGATTTATCAGTCGAAGAGCGAATAGTAAAATTAATTAAGAAAAGTAATTTAAGGGGTGGCACTGATAACGTATCAATTGCGTATTTAGAAAAGGAAAGTGGTGAATAGCTATGATTGCAAAGGGCGAACTTGTAAATGATCGCTATGAAATCGAAAAATTAATTGGTGAAGGTGGTATGGCTAACGTTTATTTAGCTAAAGATACCATATTAGATAGAAAAGTTGCGGTAAAGGTATTACGTGGTGATTTAGCAGGTGATGAAAAATTTGTAAGAAGATTCCAAAGGGAAGCACTTGCAGCATCATCCTTATCTCATCCTAACATCGTTGAGATTTACGACGTTGGTGAAGATAACGGAAACTTTTACATCGTAATGGAGTACATTGATGGCAAAACGTTAAAACAATTAATTAAAAAGCGTGGTGTATTAACGCTTCCTGAGACCATTGACATAATGATGCAATTATTAGATGCACTTGCAACCGCACATGATTCGTACATTATTCACCGTGATATAAAACCTCAAAACATCATGATAAAAGATAGTGGTTTAGTTAAGATTACTGATTTTGGTATTGCAATGGCACTTAATAGTGCGCAGTTAACGCAGACTAACTCGGTTATGGGATCAGTTCATTACTTACCACCGGAACAAGCAAGCGGAAAAGGATCAACCATTAGAAGTGATATATATTCACTTGGAATATTAATGTTTGAAATGTTAACGGGAAGAGTTCCGTTTAAAGGTGATAGTGCCGTTGAAATAGCATTAAAGCACATGAAAGAGCAACTTCCTTCGGTAAGAGAAATTAATCCAGTTGTTCCTCAGTCAGTTGAAAACATCATCTTAAAAGCTGCTGCTAAAAATCCTAAAAACAGATATAAAGACGTAAGGGATATGAAGGATGATTTAAAAACTTGTTTAGATGAGGATAGACAAAACGAACCTAAAATAACTTTTAAATATCCAGAAACGGATTTTTCTGATACTAAGACGGTTACTTTAAAAGAAACTAAAAAGCAGCCAAAAGAAGATAAGCCTGTTGTAAAACAAATAACAGAAGATGATAAAATAGAAAAAGGCAATAAGAAAAAAATGATAATTATATCTTCTATAATAGGAGTTTTAATTCTTGCCTTTGTACTTATTGTAATAGTAATACCAAAACTTACAGAAAAAGATGAGATAAAAGTTCCTGATGTTTATGGTATGGAAATATCAGAAGCTGAAGATTTGCTTAAGAAAAACGGCTTTAAGATAGATTCTAAAAAAAGAGCTAGTGATGATGTTGATGAAAATTTAGTAATTGAAACAGATCCAGGAAAAAATAGATATGTAAAAGAAGGATCAACCATAACCATATATTATTCTTCTGGTTCTCAAAAGATAGAAATCGAAGATTATACTGGTCAAAATGTTTATGAAGTAAAGGCAAAACTTGAACTATTAGGATTAACCGTAAACGTTGAGGAAAAAGAAGTAGAAGATTCAAGTTCATATAAAGATAAAGAAGATGAAATAATAGATCAAAGTGTGGAAGAAGGGGAAAAGTTATCTTCTGGGGAAGTTATAACTTTATATATTCCAAAAATACTTTCTGTTTATCCTGATATGGTTAGCGAGGGATGGAGTGAACAAAGAGCAACTGAGTTTTGTGAGGAATATGGGTTAACCATTAATGTTCAGTATAAAGAAACAGCTGATGTAGAAGAAGGAATGGTTTTAGCACAAGATCCAAAACCAGGAGAAGAAGTATTTGATGGTGAAACAGTAAAAATAGTTGTATCTAAAATGCCGACTACAACCACAACAACCACATCATCTTCTTTAGAGGCCGAATAATGAAAGGTAGAATAATAAAACAAATAAGTAATAAATGGACCGTTAGTTGTGATAAAAAACTTATAGATTGCTCATCTATTGGAAAGTTTAGATATAAAAAGGTGCACCCATTAGTAGGTGATATCGTAGAGTTTGATTTGGATAATAAAATAATAACCAGCATTTATCCAAGACGAAACGAACTTGTAAGGCCACCGGTTTCTAACGTTGATCAAGCAATTATTTTAACAAGCTGTACAGAGCCTTCTTTTTCTAGTAATCTACTTGATAAAATGCTTGTTGTAATAGAATATAACAACATTAAACCAGTAATTTGTTTTACTAAGTATGATTTACTTCATGATACTAGTGAAATAGATGAAATAATTGATTATTATAAAAAAATAGGTTATAAGGTGTTTATTAATAATGAACTTAATAATATAAAAAGTGTTTTAAAAGGTAAGGTAAGCGTTTTAACAGGTCAAACAGGAGTTGGTAAATCTTCTTTATTAAATAAGCTAAAAGATGATTTAAACTTAAAAACTGGTGAAATATCAAAAGCCTTAGGAAGAGGAAGACACACAACAAGACACGTAGAATTATTAGAAATAGAAGAAGGTTTAGTCGCGGATACTCCTGGTTTTTCTTCCCTAGACTTTAACGGAATGAATAAAAAAGATATTAAAGATAACTTTGTTGAGTTTTACAAAAACGAAGATAAGTGTAAATATAAAGACTGCATGCACATAAAAGAAGATGGATGCTACATTAAAAAGTTAGTAGAAGAAGGTAAAATAAGAAACACCAGGTATAATAATTACGTTAAATTTATCGAAAGTATAAACGAAAAGAAGTGGTAATATGAAAGTTTCAGTATCAATATTAAAAGAATATGATAACTTAAAATACGCTATAGAAAAAGTAAATCAAACAAGTGCGGATTTCTTACACGTTGACGTTATGGATGGAGTTTTCGTAAATAACAAATGTTTTCCATTAGAAAAAGTAATGGAAGCTAAGGATTTATCCGTAAAGCCATTAGACGTTCATTTAATGGTAAAAGATCATGAATTAATAAAGAAATATGCAAGCATCAATCCATGCTATTTAACATTTCACGTAGAAGTAATAGAAGATGATGCATTAATAAAATACGTTAAAAGTAAAGGTATTAAAGTAGGACTTGCAATTAACCCGGAAACTACTATTAATAAATTAATGCCTTATTTAAACGATATAGACTTAGTTTTATTTATGAGCGTAGAACCAGGCGCTGGAGGACAAGAGTTTAAAAGTGAGGTCTTAGAAAAAGTAAGAAAATTAAAAAGTATTATACCAGATAACGTAATAATAAGCATAGATGGTGGGGTAAATGAAAAAACTGCTCCTTTATGTAAAGATGCTGGTTGTAATATGGTTGTTGCAGGTTCTTTTATTACAAACAAAGATGATTATGAAGATGGGGTAAAACCGTTAAGATGACTACTAGTAAAATAGATGAGCTAAACGAAATAATAAAAAACTCAAAAAGAATCGTTTTCTTTGGAGGAGCAGGAGTATCAACTGAAAGCGGAGTTCCTGATTTTAGAAGTAAAGACGGACTTTATAACAGTAACATAAGTGATAATCCAGAGTATTTATTAAGTCATGAATGTTTTATAAACGAACCCGTTAAATTCTTTTCCTTTTACTTTAATAAAATGATTTATGATGATGCTGAGCCTAATGATTGTCATAAAAAGTTAAAAGAATTAGAAGACAAAGGGAAATTAAGTGCGATAATAACCCAAAACATAGATGGACTTCATCAAAAGGCCGGATCAAAAAACGTTATAGAATTACATGGAAATGTTAATTATTTAACTTGCGTAAAATGTGGTAAAAAGTATAATTTAAAAGATATAAAAAGAAGTGGTGTTCCAAAGTGTTCGTGTGGTGGCACGTTAAAACCAGACGTTGTTTTATATGGTGAGGCACTAAATGAAAATGAGGTTAAAAAAGCAGTAGACGAAATAAAAAGCGCTGATACCTTAATTATCGGCGGAACAAGCCTTGTTGTTTATCCAGCAGCAGGTTTTATAAACTTTTTTAAAGGTAAAAACTTAGTAATTATAAATAAAGATAAAACCTATGCTGATAACATGGCTAACTTAGTTATAAATGATTCCATTGCTAAGGTTTTTAAAAAAATAAGTATATAAAGTTAATGTAAAGAGTTTTGGGGAAAATAATAGAAAAAGTTAAAATGTAGGATTAAAAATTAAATTATTTAAAAAGTTATACGATTGAAATTTATCAAAAATATTGAAATTAAGAGAATGATTATC
>DVMT01000013.1 GCA_018714855.1 Candidatus Aphodocola excrementigallinarum | reverse complement strand
TTTAAAATATCAGCTTGATATTTAAAGTGTAAATACATATATGAAAATTTTGACAATTAATTTCTAATAATATATACTTTAAATAAAGAAGGTGTGTATATGAATTTTTATGATGATGACGAGATGAGTTTTTATAATAATGATACCAAAGAATATTTAAATAAAGCAATGGATATATATAATGCAACAAATGATAAACCTATTGAAAAAAACATTAGAACGTCTATTTTGAGTGATGAAAGAACAAACCATGTTCTAACAGAAACCGAAAAAAAAATATTCTCTTTATTTGTAGCGGCTTTTTTAGTTGATGATGATATAAAAAAAATATTAGAAAAAAATAATATAAAAATTAATGATTTATTTTCGTTTATTAATATTAAAGAAAATGATATAAAAAAATTAAATGACAATGAGTATCAGGATTATTATGATAAAGAATTTAAGAAGACGTTAATTGATATTAAAAAAAATCAACTATTGTTTAATTATAATATTTTACAATTAACTCCTAAAGTAATTTTCTGGTTGTTGGAAAATAACAATACAAGAATATTAGGTTATTTTAGCCAAGAACATTTTGGAAAATTTGTTTTAAGTTCTGATATTTTTGAAGAGGTGAAAGAAAAAGCCGTTTTAAAAGGAGATATTAAAAAAGTTTATTATAATAAAATCGTCCCAGACTCAAAAATTAGAGTGAATAAAAGGTCAGATAAACACAAGAAACTTAATCCATTTCCAAATGATTTTTATTATGAATTAAAAATTCTTGAAGAACTTGAAGAATATGAAAAAAGATTTATTAATCCAAAAACTTTAGCTCATAAAAGTAAAGATAAAAAAGATGATGACGTATCTTTTTATAACAGTGATGAAATTTGGGAAATTCTTGAAGAAATTAAAAAGAAGTTTATTGGACAGGAAGAGTTAGCAGAAAATTTATTTTATAATATTCTTAATAATCAGCAGATGGCTTTAGGTGATGATGCAATAGATGGTCAAAGATCAATTATTTTTATTGATGGTCCAACTGGTACTGGTAAAACTGCTATCACAAAGGAGATTACTGAAAAATTAAAAGCGCCTTTTATATCTACATCAATTACGAATTATTCTTCTACAGGATATGTTGGTGGCAATTTAACAGATACTTTAAAAGAATTATATAATAAAGCTAATGGTGATTTAGAAAAAGCTCAAAGAGGAATTGTAGTATTTGATGAGTTTGATAAAATAGCTTATAACACAATGGGCGGGCTAGAAATGAAAAAAGCCGTTCAACAACAATTGTTAGATTTTCTTGGTGGTGGAAAATATCAAATTGATGTTGGAAATAACATTTTTGATAAAAGAAAAGTAGAATTTGATACTTCTAAACTGACTTTTGTTTGTTTAGGGGCTTTAACTAGTTTGAGAGATTCCAAAACAAATAAAAAGCAACCAATTGGTTTTGTAAAAACAGATGAGTTAGATAATAGAAACTATAATATTACGCCTAATGATTTAATAGATACTGGACTTGAAAGAGAATTGGTAGGTAGAATTAATACTTATTTACATACCGAGGAATATTCTAAAGAAGATTTACTTAAAATTTTAAAGGAATCTACTATTAGTCCATTAATTGGTTTTAGAAAATGGATAGAATCAAAAGGAAAAAAATTAGAAATAGAAGATGGAGTTTATGATTCGATTGCTTCTTTTGCATATGAGTTAAATACAGGAGCTAGAAGCTTACAAACGGTTGTAAATAATATAAGAACTCATTTTATAAAAGAAGTATTACGTGGAACTAAAGAAGTTATTTATTTAGATACAAAAACCGTTAATGAAATAAATAATAATTCAATTAGCAGGAGGACTAAAAGATAGTATGAAATATGAATATAATGGTAATTTAAAAGAAGAAGAAAGAATTGATTTAGTATCTAATGAAATCATAAATAAATATCCACAAATAAGTATTGATAAGGCCAAAGATGCAGCAATGCTAGAAGGTAAAATATCAAGTGATAAAGATTTTGAAATGGAGTTTAATAGATTATATAATATTATGTTAGTTGAAAGTGATAATAAAGATTTATTAGAACCAGTTTATAATGATTTAATAAATTTGTTGAAAGAAAATAGTAATAACGAAAAAATTGAATATTATTGTAATATTGCTATAGAAATTACTAATTTTTTAAATGATAAAAGAGATTTTCCTTACATGATTGAATTCGTATAATATTAAATATTTTAAAAAGACATTTTCTTAAGCATCAAAAATTATATGTTTGAAAAATGTTTTTTTAATTAATGGATTATTTGTATTTGGTAATGTAGTTTAAGTCTAAAAACAGTGTATTTGATTCATCATTAACTAAAAATTCAAAATAAAAAACTCCATTCTTCCTAAATAAACCTTTCACGTACTAAACGTAAAGCTTCGGATTGAACAGAGTTCTTATATGGCGATGTTACCATTTTTAATTATAATTGTCAATATTAGTATACTCAGACTAGTACTTTTTTATGAATGAAATAGTTGATTTTGCTATAGATTTTAAAAAATGCAAATTATTAATTTGTCAGTTATAAAATATTATGATTAAGTGGTATAATATGTTTAAATAAATTGGTGGTGGAACATTATGAATACAAAATATTATTTTAAAAATGATACACGATTATCAAATTATTTTTTGTGTGATGTTGTAGTAGATAATATAAAATTTTCATCTAGTGAGGCTGCCTATCATTCACAAAAATTTTTAGATGAGGATATTAAAAAATTAATGTCAAAACTTACTCCTGATGAATCAAAACATGTTAGTAGGGAATTAACAAGATTCATAAGAAATGATTGGGAAAATGTTAAATATGATTTGATGAAAAAAGTAGTAATAGAAAAATTTAAACAAAATCAGGATTGTTTAGAAGAATTATTAAATACTGGATCTATGGAATTAATTGAGGACACTACGGGTTGGCATGATAATATATGGGGAGAGTGCATGTGTGATGATTGTAAAAATCTAGATCATCAAAATTTATTAGGGAAAATTCTAATGGAAGTAAGAGAATATTTTAGGGGTGAATATAAATGAAATTAACTAGTGAAAAAGCAATAATGTTATTAAAAGATTGTAAAGGTATGGCAAAAAACGATGAATGGATTAAACATTCAATTTGTATTGGTAATGCAGCAGGAGTAATTGCTAAAGCATTAAAATTAGATGAAGAAAAAGCTAAAACATTGGGTTATATTCATGATATAGGAAAAAGATTTAATTGGAATAGTAATGAGGGCGTAATACCTCATGCAATTAATGGTTATAATTATTTAAAATCATTAGGATATGATGAAGAATATAGCGGAATATGTATTAAACATTCATTTTTAAATAATGATATAAACTGTTTAGCTAATGACAGGGACTTTACTGATTCAAGCGATAAGCATTATTTATTTATAAAAGAATATATTAAAAAAGAATATACAATTTATGATAAAATTATTAATTTATGTGATTTGATGTGTACTGTTAAATTACAAACGTTAGAAAAAAGAATAATTGATTTATTATTAAGACATGGTGTATATAAAAATACTCATTACCATTTAGTTGAAGCTTTTAAATTAAAAGAAACTTTTGATAATCTTCTAGGTTATAATTTATATAATTTATTCCCACAAATAAAGGATAATTTGTAGTATAAGTATAAAATAAAAACTTACGAACTTTTTATAGTCCGTAAGTTATTTTTTTATTAATCAATTGAAGTAGATATCTATAATTTTCTTTCAATAACAAAATTTTACATATAATTTTCCATTTTAGTAATATTATTTTACACACTTAATAATAACATGTTTTATATTATGTACTTTTTAACTTTCTTTAATATTTTAGCATGAGATATTCCATTAGAAATTATTGCACCTTTTATATCAGTATCATATCTTTGCTCTTCGCCATAAATATTTGTTACTTTACCACCGGCTTCTGTAACAATTATGTAAGAAGCAGCTATATCACAATTGCCATGTTCAGTTCCCGGGAATATATCACAAGAAAAATCTCCAGTTGCAATAGCCATACAGCTTCTAGCCACACTACCTATTGATGAAATTTTTGATGAAACTTTTAATTCTTTAATTAAAGCTACTTCATCTATTATATTATTATTAAATATCTCAACGTTAGTTTTATATCCTAAATCTCCTAAATTTTTATTGTTTACGTTAATCTTTTCATCATTACAATAAGCACCTTGTCCTTTTATTGCAGAATACATTTTATCTTCAATTGCATTGTACACCACACCTACAATTGGTTTGCCATTATGAACTAATGCTAAAGAAAAAACGAAAACTGGAATATGATTTACAAACATACCCGTACCATCTAAAGGATCACATACCCATACATAATTCGAACATGCATTATAACTTTTTTCTTCACCATTCACAGAATGATTTTTGTATTTTTCTTTTACTTTTTCAATTAAATAGTTATTTATTTTCTTATCAACAAGGGTAACAACTGTTTTATCTTCTTTATAATTTAAGTCAATTTTATCATTATAAAATTCTAACATTGTTTTACCTGCATATAAAGCAATATTTTTTGCAAAATCTAAATATTCATTATACATAGCTTTCTCCTTCATACATTTTAAATTTCTAATGTTTAATATAATTATAACATGTATTTTTCTAGTTTTACCAATTTAATCTTTTTATTAAGATTGCCTACATAAATATTAATAGAGTAATTAAATAGTTGATAATTCGTTTGTAACACAAAAAAATCAATCCGAAACGGATTGATATGTATCTTAAGTTCAAACTATAAAAGTTCGAACAAATTCGTCAATGGAGCAAATCACATACAAGTTACAAACTCTTTTGTTCTCTTTCTATAGATTAATCGTTATTAAATTTCAATGTCAGCATGGAGATTTTTGATATTTTATAGTATAATAATTTTGGTTATAATATTGCTAAATGGAATTTTTAATTATAATAATTTTGATAAAATAAAGCCCTTATTCAATGATATTAGATTTTATATGGTAAATAACGTTTTGAATGTACTTATGAGGTAAGCATATGTTGATAATGTTTTAAATCCACAAACTGCTTTTTAAGTTGTTAGAAGATATTGCTTTATGAGTGGAAAATTAAGCGAGAAAAAATTAAAAGAAATAATAGATAAGAATTTTAAAAATTATGTATTAATACCTAGTGATAATTTGAAAAATGAAATTGAAAATATTTACCAAAATAATATTATTAAAGCACAAAGATATTCAATAAAAAAGAAAGTTGAATTGATATATATGAAATAAAGTAAAAAGGAGTTGATTTAATGCAAGAAATAGTAGAAAAATTAGATAATATAATTAATGAATCAGGAGAAAGTGTATCTGTACTAGTTAAAGAAATAGGGAAAGTAGAAAATATATATAGTTATAATTCAAATGTAGAAATGGTATCTGCTTCAATAATAAAAGTTCCAATTATGCTGGCAATTTTAGAAAATGTAAGAATCAAAAAAATAGGCCTAAGTGATGAAATTTTAGTAAAATGTGAAGATATTTTAGATGATACTGAAGTATTTGAAAATGGAGAAGGTTATTATTCTATCTTCGAATTAATTAGTTGGATGATTATTGAATCAGATAATACGGCAACTAATGTATTAATAAAGAAATTTGGTATGGAATGTATAAATGATTACATCCTTAATGTATTAAAATTAAAATCAACGCGTTTAGAAAGATATATGTTAGATAAAAATGCTATAAAAAGTGGCTTTAATAATTATACTAATCAAGAAGATATGTTAAATATTTTTACAAAATTATTTAATAAAGAAATTTTGAACAAAAAATTATGCAATATAGCTATTAAAATACTTTATAATCAAAGATGTCAAGATCAAATTATGAGGTATATTTATAAACCGGTTAAATATGCTCATAAAACAGGGTCTTTAGATTATTTAAGTCATGATGTTGGAGTTATGAATATTAATAATAGATTATATTATGTTGGAGTTTCAATTTTTAATTCTAAGTTTAAAGATGGCAATAAAAAATTAATTGGTAATATTGGTAAAATAGTATACGAAAGTTTAATATCTTTTTGATCTTTACAGAGAATATTGGAATTCCACATAATAGAATTTGTGTGGGAGTACAAATTCAGTGATGGCTAGGATAAATATTATAGTTTGCACTCACACATTTTTATTATAAATTAATTCATTTAAAATGATTTTTTCAGCTACATTTTTATAATCATTCATTAGTTTTATTTATTTAAGTGGATTATTTTATTTATTTTTTTAGATAGTGTAATAATAATTAGAAAAAGAACATTTGAGTCTCATATATAAAATAAAAACTCACGAACCTTTTACAGTCCGTAAGTTGTTTTCAAATGGAGCAAGTGAGGAGAATCGAACTCCCGTCTCAGCCTTGGCAAGGCCGCGTACTAACCGTTGTACTACACCTGCAAATTATATTAAAATGGAGGGGCCAGCCGGATTTGAACCGGCGATCGGGGAGTTGCAGTCCCATGCCTTACCAGCTTGGCTATAGCCCCAAATTTGCCTCGCGTAACAAAATTATAACATAACTCAATTATAAATATCAAGCCCTATACTTTATTTTATGTATTTTCATCTATAATTTTAATAAAAAAAATAAGTACTATTTTATTCCGTACTTATCTATTAATGTTTTAATTAGTTTATAAACCAAGAAATAAGCTACTATTAGTATTATGGCAAGTACTATTATTGGTAAGAAAAAGTCTATTAAGTTAATGATTAAAAGGAATGCAAAAAATATTATTAAAAATATCGTACCAACGGTAATGTAACTGTTTAAATCCTTTTTCTTTTTGCTCATTTCAGCGGGTTCATCTTTTACGTTTAACAATATTAATAACACAAGTAATACTATTATTACAACGCTATAAATTATTACTGTTTTTGATTCTCTTAAATCAAATAGTAAAGAGTACATACCACCGTTTATTAAATAAATAATTGTTAATATAACACCTGTTATTATAGCAATCATTTTTAAAAACTTGCTAGCTTTTTTTAAGAATTCTTTTTCTTTACTTCTTTTTTTAACCATAACTCGCCACCTCTTTAAACAACACTTTCATTATATATTATAACGATATTTTTGTAAATATTTTACATTTTTATTTAAAAAAAATTAAATAATAATTTAAAATTAGCATAATAAATATTATAATGAATGTATACGAGGTGATAAAGTGAAATACATAATAGATACTGATCCTGGAATAGATGATGCAATAGCGATCATGATGGGTGTTAAAAATAATTTAGACATAATAGGTTTTACCTTGGCAAGTGGTAATATTCCGGTGAAAAAATCAGAGAAAAACTTGAAAATTATTCAAGAGTTTTTAGGCAGTAACATAAAAATGTATAAGGGACAAAAAGAAAACAAGTGTAATCACGAAACGGCAGAGTATGCTCATGGAAAAGATGGTTTAGGTTATGCTGTGTTTCCAGATTTTAGCAAGAAAAAGTTTCAAAAGATGAGTGCTGAAGACTTCATAATTAAAGCATCTAAAAAATATAAAGATGATTTAACGATGATTTGTTTTGGGCCATTAACTAATCTTGCCCGTGCTATTAAAAAAGACAAGAGTTTGGTTAAAAGATTAAAACATGTGTTAGTTATGGGAACGACTTATAATCCGGATGAAAAAGAACCGTATTTAGAGTTTAACGTAAACGTAGATCCAGAATCTGCAAGAGTTGTTTTTAAAACTCCTTTTGAGGATATAAAAGTGGTTACTCATGAAATAGGAGTTAAATCATTTGTTGAAAAAGACTATGTTTTGAATTTGAGGGAGTCTAATGATTTAGTATCAAGATTCGTTGGTTTAATATCTGAAAAATACATGGAGTTTAGTTATGACCATTATGGCACGATTGGTCTTGGAACGCCTGATCCAACTACCATTGCATCAATAATTGATCCTTTAATGATTAAGTTTTCTTATTGTAACGTGGATATTGTATCAAGGGGAGAAGATAAAGGGGAGTGCCACATTACTTTAGCGGATAAAAGTAACGTTATGGTATCAACTGACTTTGACTTAGAAAGATTTAGAAAGGTATTTAAAAACACTTTTAAATAAAGTAATTTAAATATCTTTTTTCATATAATAAATTAGGTGATTAATATTGGTAGAAGATAGTGTTTTTTCTATTGCAAACATAACTGGTGATATTTCTTCTCCTAATTTAAAAGGAATAGCATATTTTAAACCATTTAAGGATGGAACAATGGTGGAAGTTGAGGTATCAGGACTTCCTGGTTATAAAAACTACGCACTTTTCCCAATTCACGTTCATGATGGTAAGGATTGTAATTTATCTAATGAAGGTACTTTTGATAACGTGTTAGGTCATTATAACCCAACTGATGAAGAGCATCCTTATCACGCTGGAGACATGCCGGTTTTATTTTCTAATAATGGTTATGCGTACATGAAGTTTTATACCACGAGGTTTAAAGCGTATGAAGTGGAAAATAAACTAGTTATTATTCATGAAGCGGTAACTGATGAAAACGCAAAAACGTTTGGAAGAAAAATAGGCTGCGGTGTTATTAAAAAGTACAAGATATGAAAAAAGGAACCTACTTAAGATTCCTTTTTTCTTGTTATTACTCTTATAAACATAATGGTAAGTAAGACAAACATAGGAAGTGCTATAAAAGGCACGAAATATTTTTTAATTATTATTATCGAGTGTGGTATGTCACCGAAGGCCATTTTACCAATGAACATTGAAACTAAGCATATTATAATTATGATGATTTTATTTAGTTTTTCGTTTTTAAGCATGCTTTTAACTCCGCACGTTATACCATAAGCTGATATGTTTGCAAGTGATAGCATGTAAAATATCCATCTAAAAGCAAGTAGGTTTTCTAAGTGTAACTCTGAACTTGAAATGCCTATTTTTTTAAGTAGAATGTACTCGGGATATCTAAATAAAGTGGCCATGTCATAACCAAGGCATGATATAACAAAAAACATTACAATTAAAAGGGTTAAGGATGCTATTACGTAAAATATTATGATTGTTTTATTATACTTTTCTTGATCTTTTATTTGCGATTTACTAATTGTTAAAAGAAGCATCGTAAGAAGAGAAGTTGTTGCAGCATGATATATGGCACCATTTAAAACATTTGTTAAGCAATCACCAATAAAAACAGGAAGAATGTTATCTATTTCTATATATTGAAACAAAAATGTTTCTATTATAATCATAAATATAAGACTTAGAATAAAGCATATTTGTGATACTCTAGAAAGTGTCTCTAAACCCTTAAATGATATTATTAAACAGGTTATTACAATGAGTGTTGTAATAAGATAAAAAGGAGTGTTTTGAAGGTATTTGCTAGTTACGAAAACAGCGATTGCACGAAGTGATATTATAAGCATGGTAATGTATATTGTTATCATTAACACGTTTATAATATTTCCAATTACTTTACCGAACATAACTTTGTTTTTTTCATATATGTTTAAAGTTTTTAAATGTGAGTTTATTTTTAGATACATTAAAACCGGAATTATACCTATTAATGATCCTACTATCATGGAAATAAGTACTTCGTTACTAGATTTTCTAAGTAAAATAATATCACTTAGACCAAGGTATAAACTACACATTATAAGTACTAAAAACATTCCGATTTGTATTTTAGATACTTTATTATTCATTATTTATTCTCCTTTAACTGATTTTATTGATAGTTCGGTAGAACTAATTGATACGTCCACGTTAAACTTAAAACTTAAATCGTTTATTATGTTTTTTTTCGTATAACTTAATTTTTTCATATCGTTATACTTTTTCTTATAAAATAAAGATCCATATTCTAAAACGTCTGATTTTTCTTCTTTGTATAACTTATTTGTTGCACTAGTTACTAGTTTTTTAACTTTATTTGAAACTTTTTTTTCTAAATCACTTATGTATTTTTCACTTTTAATAAAGTCGGCTTTACAATTGTATTCAAGTAAATCCGCCGCAACCGTAATTGATTCACTTACGTATGGTTTGCTATTTTTAAAATAGACGCTTTTTTTTGTACTTGAATTTGATATTCTAACGGTTGCGTAATTATCATTATCATCACACAAAACGTTTATGTAAGTTTTTCTTGGTGTGTTTGCTAAAAAGTTATAACCAGCGGCATCATCGGTTGATAAATATCCTTTTAGTTTATTATCAACAAAATATCCAAGGGTTACGAACTCTAATTTAGTTTCGGGATCACTTTCCTGGATATTTTCCATATTTTTTCCTTCTTTTGTTTTACCAGTTATCGTAACAGCTGGTAAAATGGCATCAGCACCATCATTTCTTAAGGCTGATATAAACTCATCAATCGTAACTACGGTTAAGGCACCACTATAATTATCCGCAACGCTTAACGTGGCTTTTAGATTCCTAGATGGAATGGTTTCAAGTGGGGTTATAATTTTTAAGATGTTGTAGGCTTTTTCATCTTTTGCAATCATAATTAGTGAGTCTTTTTCAATTTTTGAGTTTCTCATAAAAAAATCTAAATAGTCAAGCGGGTCTTTTTCTTTTAATAAGTTTTCATCTATTACTATTACTTCGTTATGACCTAGGTATAACTCTTTAGGAGAGTCCATCATTATTTTTTCTAGTGCTTCGTATATGGTGTTTCCATTTGCATCATAAAAAGTAATCAAACTGTTTTGGGACTCTTCTTCTTTTTTGGCGTTCATTATTTGAATTCCAACTTTATATTTATCACCATTTTTATCGATTGATATTCCTGATACTATTGCGTACTCATTTATTTCCTTATAGTTATAACACCCAGAAAGTAATAATAAGATTATTAAAAACGTAATTAATTTAATTATTTTATTCATCTTTATCATCCTTACTTGTGTTATATTTTGCATTATTAGTTATTATAATGGCGTCTTTTTGGGCGTTTTTATTAAATGGTTCAAAAGGAAATAAATAAGATTTTCCACAGGATTTTTCGGATACAAGAAGTGCTAATATTATTATGCATCCTATCATCACCCCAAAAATTCCAAAGATGGATGCTAAAACAATTAAAATAAGCTGCCACCATCTAAGAGAGTTTATTAGTTCAATTGATGAAAAGGCAAGTGATGAAACTGATGAAATACCAACTATTATAATGGTAATAGGAGATACTATTCCAGCTTCAACAGCGGCCTGTCCTAATACTAGTGCACCAACGATTGATATAGAACTTCCTCCTTTACCTGGAAATCTTAAATCACTTTCTCTTAGTATTTGAAACATTATCATCATGACCAGTATTTCAAATACGGTAGAAAAAGGAACCCCGTCTCTTTGGACAGAGAAATTAATTAAAAGACCACTTGGTATTGCTTCTAAGTTGTAGGCCATTAAAGATATGTATATCGAAGGAGTAAGTAAAGCAAGCAATAATGCTATTACTCTTATTATTCTACTAGCTACAACGTTTAGACTTTTTTCATAGTAATCATCCGGATTTTTTAAAAAGTCCATGAAGGTGCATGGTAAGATTATCGCTTCATTTGAGTTTTCGGCAATTAGTATAACTCTTCCTTTAAGGAGCATTTGACATGCTAAATCAGATCTTTCCGTTACCAAGTTGGTTGGAAAAATACTTCGGTTTGAATTACTCATTTTATCTAGTATGTAATTGGTGTTACCAACGTATGGAATTTTTATTTCATCAAGTTTTTGATCAATTGTTTTAACTACCTTTTCATCAGCAAGACCTTTTATGTAGAACATGGCAACATTGGTTTTACTTTCCTCCCCAATTGTTTTTTCATCAATCCAAAGTTTCTCGGTTTTTAATCTTCTTCTTATCATTCCCATGTTAAATTGATAGTTTTCTGAAAAAGAATCACTAGGTCCTTTTAAACTTCGCTCGTTTTCACTTCTATTTATTGAGCTAAAAATATTGGCGCGGTTTTCAAATGCTAGGTACTTATCATTTTCAAAAATTGCAACGGTAAACCCACTGTTTACGTAGTATAATATATTCTCTTTTTTATCAAATGAAACGATGTTATTGTTTGGGATAAAGTTTTTTATATACTCATAAATATCATCGTCTTTTATTTTTCCTTTTTCTTCGTCTAAGCGTCTTAAAATAAAATCATTAATAGCAGTTGATGATGCAACGCTCATTGAGTATACAAACGTAACTTTTTGTTTATTTATGATAAAGTCTTTGTATTTAATATCAGGTGCGTTGTTAGTCTTTTTCTTTAGTTCATCAGTTATTTTTTTTATAGTCATATTATCCCTCTTTTTTTAATAGTATTAACCATAAACAGGGAAAAAATTCCAAAAAAAGGAGATTACACGGTTTCCCATGCAATCTCAAAAAGAATAAAAAGGGGTTGGCTAGTTGTGATACTAGCACCAGCTAAAGCTTTCCTTCAGCTGGTGTCATTTATACTAATCAAAAATGGCCTAAAAGTCAACCTTTTTTTAACATTTTTTTAAAAAAGTTTTATACCTTAATTGATTTACAAACATTCGTTTGTTATAATTTAGTTAATAAGTAAGGAAGGTATAAAATGGAACTTGAAAATTTATCTGGTATAGGTCCTAAAACATTAGAACATTTAAATAGTATTAATATATATAATATGGATGATTTAGTAAGAGATTATCCATATCGTTTTGATCTGCTTGCAAAAAGAAATATTAATGATGAGCGATATTTTGATAATTTTGTAAGTGATGGTGTTATTGAATCTAACCCAGTTATTAGTTTTTTTAAAGGAAGAATGAACCGTCTTACTTTTAGGTGTAACATTCAAAATAAAATAGTTAAAGTAGTAATATTTAATAGAGCTTTTTTAAAAAGAAATTTAACTCCTGGCAAAGTAATTACCATAATAGGTAAGTATAATCCTAAAACGGAAACCTTAACTGCTAGTAACATATTTTTAAAGCCTTTAAAAACAAAAGAAATAATACCTGTTTATCATTTATGTAAGGGTATAACTTCAAAACAGTTAAGAGGTTTTATAAATGAAGGACTAAAATATTACGATGTTAAAAACAATGTGCCGGATGAGTTGATTAAAAAGTATGATTTTATAAATGAATCAGACGCACTTAAAATAGTTCATAATCCATCCGATGAAAAAACTTTAAAGCTCGCTTTAAAAACGCTTAAGTATGAAGAGTTATTTACCTATATGTTAAAGGTAAGGATGCTAAAAAAGAAAAACGAAGAACATAACAAAAGTTTTATTAAAAACATAGACGAAGAAAAGGTAAATGATTTTATTAAAAACCTTCCTTTTGAACTAACTAAGGATCAAGAAAAGGTAACATATGAAATGCTTAATGATTTAAAAAGTGATACCAAGATGAATAGACTTTTGCAAGGTGATGTTGGATCAGGTAAAACGGTTGTTTCGTTTATTTTAGCATATGCATGCTATACAGCAGGTTATCAGGTGGCCATGATGGCACCAACTGAAGTACTTGCAAAACAACATTATAAAAACGCTTTGGATTTATTTAAAGCTACTAATTTAAAAGTCTCATTATTAACGGGTAAAATGAAACAAAAAGAAAAAAAAGCGATTTATAACGAATTAAAAGAAAATAAAATAGATTTATTAATAGGTACTCATGCACTAATTAGTGATGGAACTTATTTTAATAACTTAGGACTTGTAATAACTGATGAACAGCACCGGTTCGGGGTTAATCAAAGACTTAAGTTAAAGAATAAAGCCATAAGTCCTGACGTTTTAATGATGAGTGCAACACCAATTCCAAGAACTTATGCCTTAACTATTTATGGAGATACTGATGTATCAAGTATTAAATCCATGCCAAAAGGAAGAAAAAAAGTTATTACATACGTAAAGAAAACAAGTGAAGTAAAAGATGTTTTACAAGGAGTTTATGCTGCTTTAAAAAATAATAATCAAGCGTATGTAATATCTCCTATGATAGAAGAAAATGAAGAGACTGATTACACAAACGTAAATGATCTAAAACATAAGTTTGAGCTTGCCTTTAAAAATTATAACGTTGGAATGCTTCATGGTAAGATGGATGATGAAGAAAAAGAAAAGGTTATGCAGGATTTTAAAGAAGGAAAAATAAACATCCTTATTTCAACAACCGTTATAGAAGTAGGAGTAGACGTAAAAAACGCAACGGTTATGGTTATATTTGATGCCGATAGATTTGGTCTTTCTCAGCTTCATCAGCTAAGGGGAAGGGTAGGAAGAAATGACCTTCAATCATACTGCTATTTAGTAAGCGATAAAGATACAAAAAGACTTAAGATAATGGAAGAAGAAAATGATGGCTATAAAATAAGTGAAGCTGACTTTAAGTTAAGAGGACAAGGTGATTTGTTCGGTTCAAGACAAAGCGGTGCTTTAACATTTAAGTTATCAGACGTAAGACGAGATTATGATCTTTTGGTTAAGGTAAGAGATGATGTAAATGCGTATATGAAAAATAAAGATTTTAGTGTATAATAATGATCATATAATAGAAGAATCTAAATGCGAAGAAAAATGTAAAAGAAAAAATAGAAAAAAATAAAAAACGAAAAACGAAAATGAAAGAAACTACTACATAAACCAGTGTATATTAAATAACTTATCTAAAAAAGTATTAATTAGAAGTTAATTTGTTTTAAATATTATTAGTTTATATGATATAATTAACTAAGGTGATGCTTGTGGAGAGGTTAAAACATTTTATAAAAGGAATAGCAATTGGAGGAACGATGATGGTTCCAGGAGTTAGTGGTGGAACCATGGCTCTTATTTTAGGAATATATGATGATATAATTCATGCTATTAGTTCATTTTTTAAAGATATTAAGAAGAACTTTTTGTTTTTGCTTGTAGTAGGTATTGGGGGCATAATAGGTCTTGTTACGGTGGGATTGCTTGTTGATAAAGCAATAGAAGCATTTAAGTATCCTACGATGTTTTTATTCTTAGGAATAGTACTCGGTGGGCTTCCCGTTTTATTTAAAGAAGCAGATAAGGGAAAGAAAACTAAGTTTGATTGGTTATTCTTTGTTATAGGAGTTGTGATAATCGCTGGTTTAATGTTTTTGGATAGTAAGGTTAATGGTTCTTTAGTTGATTTATCTAACGCATCATACGGGTTATACATATACTTATTTATCGCTGGTATCGTTGTTTCTATCGCTTTAATTTTACCGGGTATTTCAACTTCATTCTTACTTTTAACGTTAGGTTTATTACAACCACTTATTGATGCGATTAAAATGCTTGATTTTGCATTTTTAATACCGCTTGCACTAGGAGTTATCTTTGGAGTTGTTGCAATTACTAAACTACTTGAGACGCTTCTTACTAAAAAGCCAAGACAAACATATCTTATGATAATAGGCTTTGTTGTTGCATCAATGATAGAAGTATTCCCAGGTATTCCAAGTGGCATTGAACTACTTATTTGTCCTATATTATTTATTTTAGGATTTGTTATTATTAGGTTTGTAAGTGAAAAGTATAAAGATTAAAAATATGTAAATATAATAATTAAGAGGTTGTCAAAACCTCTTTTTTTACGTATAATAAAATGTATAAAGGTAGAAAAATAACTGGAGGATTATTTTTTTATTTAGCGCCAGGCCCTTAAAAAACGGGTGACGAGGAACCTTGCGATTATCGAAATATTCGGCGGATGTCGCTTGCGGCTATATGTGGTCGATAGAAATACTTTTAAAACGTAAAATAAAAATTATAACAAAGAGGTATTTCACACAGATATTTTTTATTATACTTAAAAAAGGAGAAAATAACATGTGTGGAATAGTAGGATACGTAGGTAATGATGATAATTGCGTGTGTGTTTTAATTGACGGCTTAAAAAGGCTAGATTATAGAGGATATGATTCTTCTGGTATAGCTTATTTTAATAATGAAAAACTTAATATAATAAAAGAAGAAGGAAAACTTACTAATTTAATAAGTAAGGTTAATTTAGATTCTAAATCAAACATAGGAATTGGTCATACAAGATGGGCAACTCATGGTGCTGCAAATAAAGAAAATGCTCATCCTCATAAAACGGGTAAATTTACCATTGTTCATAATGGTATAATTGAAAATTATGATGAACTAAAAAAAGACTTAATAAAAAAGGGATATAAGTTTAAATCTGATACTGATACAGAAGTTATTAGTGCGTTATTAGATTATTTATATAGTAAGGAAAAAGACATATTAAAAGTTATTCAAAAATTAAATTATTTTTTAAAAGGATCTTATGCGCTTGGAATACTTTGTGATGATGATAAAGATACTTTGTACGCGTTAAAAAAGAATAGCCCTTTAATAATAGGTGTTTCGGATGATAAAAATTATATTGCATCAGATGTACCTGCAATACTAAATAAAACAAAAAAATACGTTGCATTAGAAGATGGTTGTTATGCAAAAATAACTAAAGATGAACTTAAAATCTTTAAAGATGGAAAAAAAGTAGATTTTAAAGTTAAAGAATTTGAGTATGATGATTCGTCAATAGATAAACAAGGATATGAACACTTTATGTTAAAAGAAATAAACGAACAACCTGAAGTGTTTAAAAAAACGACTAATCCTTACATTAAAAATAACTTTGAATGGTTGCTTCAAAAGATGCCTGATTTTACCAAATATAAATGTATTAGAATAGTAGCTTGCGGTAGTGCAACTCATGCTGGTTTAATTGGAAAGCAGATGATTGAAAAGTATGCTAATTGTGAGGTAAACGTTGAAACGGCAAGTGAGTTTAGGTATAGAAAACAGTTTTTAAAAGACGATGAGTTAGTAATTGTTATATCACAATCAGGTGAGACGGCAGATACCCTAGAAGCTTTAAAAATTGCTAAGGATAATGGTAATGATACACTTGGAATTATAAATGAAAAGGGAAGTACTATTGCAAGAGAAGCTAAAATGGTGCTTTACACAGAAGCTGGAAAAGAAATAGCAGTTGCAACAACCAAAGCCTACTCAGCTCAAGTTGCAATGTTATCATTAATCGCTTTAAACTTATCACTAAAAAAAGATCTAATAGATAAAAAAGAAATAAAAGAATTACTAAAAGATGTTAAAAAAATTCCTGATTACATGCAAGAACTTCTTAGTAATAAAGAATTGTATAGAAAAATCGCAAATGATATAAAAGATTATAATGACGTGTTTTTTATTGGAAGAGAAGTAGATTACGCTTTAGCACAAGAAGGTTCCTTAAAATTAAAAGAAATTTCTTATACGCATAGCGAGGCATACGCTGCAGGAGAATTAAAACATGGCACGATATCTTTAATAGATGAAGGAACTCCAGTTGTTTCAATTGTAACTGATGATGAAATAGCTCCTAAAACAATTTCAAATATAAAAGAAGTAAAATCAAGAGGGGCTTACGTAATTGGAATTACTAATGATTCTTGTGACAGTGTTTCTGATTATTATGATGAATTAATTAAAATACCTAAGGTAAATGATTTATTTCAGCCGCTTCTCGCGATAATACCACTTCAAATGATTGCTTATGAACTTGCAAAAATAAAAGGCTGTAACATTGATAAGCCAAAGAACTTAGCTAAGTCAGTTACGGTTGAGTAAAATGGTGTTAATTATATAAAAAAGTAATTGACAAGTTAATAAAAAATCTATATTATTATAATAGCGTGACGATATCACGCAAGGTACTTTTACGATAAGTTGAAAGTACAACCAAAACCCCCTTGGAGCCTTTAGGCTCCGCTTTTTTTATGTATATATTTACATACGAACAAATGTGTGCTATTATAAATAGTGTTAGAAGAGGTGATAAAAATGCATCAACAATCGTTATTTGAGACGCCTAAAAACGAGCCTTTAGCATCGAGAATGAGACCAAGAAGTTTAAATGAGTTTGTAGGTCAAACGCACCTTTTAGGAGAAAATAAATTATTAAGAAAGATGATTGAGACTGATAATGTTTCATCCATGATTTTTTGGGGACCTCCGGGAGTTGGTAAAACAACGCTTGCGATGATAATTGCAAGAGAAACAAAATCAGAGTTTATTAATTTTTCTGCAGTTACTTCTGGAATAAAAGAAATAAAAAAAGTTATGGAAGATGCAGAAAAAAATAAAAGTTTGGGTGTTAAAACAATCGTTTTCGTTGATGAAATTCATCGTTTTAACAAAGCACAGCAAGATGCGTTTTTACCATATGTTGAAAAAGGCTCAATCATTTTAATAGGCGCGACAACCGAAAATCCTTCTTTTGAAATTAATAATGCACTTCTTTCAAGGTGCCGGGTGTTTGTTTTAAAAGAGTTATCTAATGGTGATATATTATCTTTATTAAAAAGAGCGATTACTGATGAAAGAGGCTTTGGCAAAGATGAAATAGAAATATCAGAAGATGATTTAAAAATAATCGCTAACTTTGCAAATGGAGATGCAAGAAGCGCTCTTACTACTTTAGATATGGTTGTTACTAATGCTGATATAAAAGAAGATGGCACCATAAAGGTAACGAAAAACACGATTGAGGACTGTTTGGGTAAGAAAACGCTTCTTTATGATAAAAATGGTGAGGAGCATTATAACATTATATCTGCTTTACATAAATCAATGAGAAACAGTGATCCTGATGCAGCGGTGTACTGGCTTTCTAGGATGTTAGAAGCAGGTGAAGATCCAATTTATATAGCAAGAAGAATAACGAGGTTTGCAGCGGAAGATATTGGCCTTGCGGATACAAACGCTTTAACGCTCGCAATAAACGTATATCATGCATGCCATTTTATTGGTATGCCAGAGTGTAACGTGCACCTTACTGAAGCGGTAATTTATATGTCACTCGCACCAAAATCTAACGCTTGTTATAATGCTTATTTAAGTGCATCAAGTGATGCTAAAAAGATGCTTTTAGAGCCTGTTCCTTTAGTTATTAGAAACGCTCCTACTAAGTTAATGAAAGATCTTAACTATGGAAAGGGATACCAGTATGCTCATGATAGCAAAGACAAATTAACCATCATGGAGTGTATGCCGCCTTCTTTAATTGGTAGAACTTACTATAATCCAACCACTCAAGGTAATGAGGAGCGTTTTAAAAATAGATTAGATGCTATAAAAGAGTGGAAAAAGAAACATAAAAACGGTTAAAACCTTATAAAAAAGTGTTATACTTATAGTTAAGGATAGGTGATATAAATGAATGATGAGTTAATAAGCGGATTTAAAAACATAAGTGACTATAAAAATAATTGGTGGAAAAATATTAAGTAATGTAAAAGAAGAAATGGGGACTTTCTTCTTTTATTATGCTTGCAAAAATATGATAAATGCATTATAATTATAGTTATAGAATAAGGAGGACGTTATGAAAGAATTAGAAACTTTAAAAATTACCAATCAAGAAGGAAAAGAAATAGATATAAAGGTTGTTACTATTTTAAAGAAACCGGATAATTCAAAATCATTTTTACTTTATACGTTCGATGATACTAAAGAAAAAGTAGATATTTATGCATCTATTATAAAAGAGGAAAATAATGCTTACGTATTAGATGCAATAACTGATAAAGAAGATTGGGATTTAGTTCAAAAGGCTATTAAAGAACTAGCAGAAGATTAGGAGTGTATGACTAATGAATGAACAATTAATAGAAAGATTAAAAGCTAATAATAATCATCAAAATCATAAAATCCAATATGATTTATATAGAGATATTTTTAACATATATAATAATGAATCAAAAAATTATGTAAAAAATAGTGTAACATTTTATTATTATATGAAAAATGAAGAAGCTATGAAAAATTATATTGCTCCTTTAAAAGATAGTTTTACTGGTTATCTAAATGGTTATTATTATAATCAAGAAAGATTAGAAAAGGATTTTGATACTATTACAAATAGTGGTGAAGACTATTTGGATACGTTTATTGATTTATCAAGTGATGATTTATCTCAAAGATTAGCTGATATTGCAAAAGAAAAAGCAAAAAGTGATTCTAATTACCTTGGTTTATATAACAAGATTAGTGAAATAACTAAAAAGTATAATAAAAACGTTAATATAGATTATTCATTTATAACTGGTTCTTTAATTAATGATTCATCAGATGAAAAAAAGGTGGATATAAATAGTGCTATATCAGGTATGCAAGATGCGTTAAATGATATTAATAACGTAGTTCCAGTAGAAGAACCTAAATTAAAAGATATTCAAGATTCTTTCGATAGTAAAGTTAAAGAATCAGAAGAAAAAATTAATGGGCTAGAATCTAATAATGATTATGATAGTGCACAAACTAATATAGATGAACAGGCAAGTAAAGCATTAGAAAAAATAAATAAGATGGTAGATGATGCAAAAATTGATCCTAATTTAGGTTATGAAGCTTCTTCCTTAGATGAAGATAAAAATAAAGATAAAGCAGTAGAACAAAAGACTAATGTAGATCTTGGATCATTTGGAAGACCAAGCATTAATTCAACAGATGATTATAAAAACGCATCAGCAGACATTCAAAGTAAAATAGAAGCATTAAACATGGAACAAAGGGCACTTGAAAAAGCAAACCAAGAAAGAATAGATAAAATGGTTAATGAAAAAGCAAGTGAACTTGGTGTATCTAAGGAATCTTTAGAAAAATACATGGATAAAAATAATGTATCAATAAATGAAATTGATAAAATTGTTGTTTCTCCTACAATGGAAAGTCAAATAGCGGCCAATGAAGCGGTTGCACAATTACCTAAAACTTCTTTTACAAGGTTAGTTGAAAGATTATTTTCTAATTTAAAATTAAAAAACTCTGATTTAGAAATTGAAGAAAAAGGAAATGAAAGCGTTTTAAACATTTCTCTTGATACTTCTAAAGCTCAAAAAATTTCTAGTATGGAAAAAAAGATTTATGATAAATTAATAAGGTCTAGCCAGAGAAGAAAAAAGGTAAATAAATGGATAGTTGATACGAAAAATAATGTTAAAAATGCTATTAAAAACGTATTTTCTAAACTAAAAGAAACCGATACAAAAAATAAAGAAAGATTTTCTAATAAGCTTCATGAGGTAGCTGATAAAATTTATACTCCAACTTCTGAGCAGCCTAATAACGAATATGAAGTATCTGTATTTGACTTGCTAAATAAATTAAACGAAAAACCTGTAATAGGAAAAGAAGGAAGTCAAGTTGGTGAAGTAGAAAATAAAGAAATAGAAAAAAGTGCAAAAACAATGTAGAAATTTGTATTAATTTAAGATATTTTCTAAATACTAATAATGGTGATTAGTATGAAGAAGTATCTTTTTTTATTGCTATTATTTATAATATATTTAATATTATTACAATTAAGTGATGAAAATGAAGTAATTAGTTATGATGAATTAAATACCGGTAGTGCTGTTAATGTTTTAGTAAGTTTTGAAAATGGAATAAATAGTAATAATTTATCAACTTTGTTTAATAATTATAATAAAGAGTATTACGTTTATGCATTAAAAGTAAATGATAATAAAATAAATTTGTCTTGTGATTTAATAGATGATTGTATTAATGAGGTTTATGATGAAGAAAATAATTTGTTTTACTTAAAATATTTAACAAGTGGATTTAAGGTAGATGAAATAGAATTCATTGCGTATAAAGATGAAGTACTTCCTTTTTTAAATAAAAATAACTTAGCATATAAGATTAACTAAGTTATTTTTTTTCTTATTTCTATTAAAAACGGGGCGTTTATATTATCTGTATTTGTATATTTTATATATTTAATATCATTTTTATTTAGGTAATCTAGTACTACTTCTTTTTCTTTTTTACCTTCTTCATGTGGATAAAAAACAACTAATATAATACCTTTATTATTTAGCATATTAAATGCTTTTTTAATCGATGTTAAAGTTGCTTTATGATTTGTTGTTATCTTTTTGTTACCGTTTGGTAAATATCCCAAATTATAAATAACAAGGCTTATTTTTCCTTTATAATCATTTAGATATTTATCTATTAATTCATTTGAATCATGTATTAAAGTAACGTTTTTAACATCATTTTTCTTAAGTAAATCATTTGTTTTTTCTATTGCTTCTTTTTGAATATCAAACGCATAAACTTTTTTAGATAATAATGAAAGCATTAAAGTATCATTTCCATTTCCACAAGTTGCATCTACTGTTATGTCGCCTTTTTTTATAAATCTTTGACATATTAATTTTACTCTGTTTAAAATGCTTTTATTAAAGCCTTGATAAGTACATCTTTTATCTAACTCTTTATCAATATCATTTAAAACACTTACTTTTTTTAACGTCCATAAAGGTGCTATTAAATCATTTTTAGCACCATCTCCAGTTAATCTGTGAATAACGATTCTTTCATCAAGTTCTTCTATTTGATCACAAACAATTTTTACGTATTCTTCATTAGTAAGTAAATGAAAGTTTGTTTCATAATAATATTTTTCAAGTGGGGTATTTTTAAGAACGTGAAGCATATGGATTTTAATGCCTTGTACTTTTAGTTTATTTATGTGTCTTATCGTATCCATCATCATATCATGAGTTTCATATGGAAGACCATTTATTATGTGGACAACTACGTTTATGTTTTTTTCTCTTAAACGTTTAACACATTTATCAAAACATGCTAAGTCATGACCTCTATTTATTAGTTTTAGCGTTTCATCATGCATGCTTTGTAGACCTAATTCTACTGTTAAATATGTTCTTTTGTTTAAATTAGATAAATATTCTAAACATTCATCACTAATTGCATCAGGTCTTGTTCCAATACTTATTCCAACTACGTTTTTAAAATTAAGAACTTCTTCGAATTTTTTCTTTAAAACACTAACTGGTGCATATGTATTTGTGTTAGCTTGAAAATAGGCAATGTATTTTGTATCTGGCCATTTATTGTTTAATTTTTCTTTTACTTTATTAAACTGTGTTTTTAAATCATCGTTTTTATCTCCAGCAAAATCACCAGATCCTTTTTGAGAGCAAAAAATGCAGCCTCTACCATTTTTAAAATTTGGACATGAAAATCCGCCGTTTAAACTGACTTTAAAAACCCTTGTTTTAAACTTAGTAGTTAACTCATAATTTAAAGTATGATACATTTTATTATCCAAGCTATATTTAAACATTAATAATCACCAAAAATTAGTATAACATTTATAATAAAATATTAAAACCATTAGTAATATTAAAATGATAACAAAAAGTCGTTTTTAATTGACTTTGGATACTTTTTTATATATATTAAAAGTAAGGAGGTAAAAATATGTTTTGCGAAAAATGTGGTGCAAAGGCAAAAGAAGGTGCAAAATTTTGTGAGGAGTGTGGTGAACGTTTAAAAAAACCGGTTAAAAAAGCAAAAAAGAAAATGAAACATTTAAGCAAGAAAAATAAAATAATTATTGGTGTTGTAAGTGTACTTGTTCTTATCTTAGTAATTTTCTTTATTGTTTGTAGTAACATTTATAAACCAAAGACGATTGCGGTTAATTATTTTGAGGCGATAATTAACAATGATTATGATGCGTTATATGATTATCTTGATGTTGATAACAAGGATTTTACTAGTAAAAAAGTATTTAAAGAATTGGTAAAAGAAGATGAAGCATCAAATGAAGTTGTTAATTATAGAGTTACAAGCTCTAGTGTCAGTTCTGATGGTTTATCTGCCAATGTAACAATAAAATACGTAACTAATGATTCTGACAATGAAACAGCAACAATCAATCTTGTAAAAGATAAGAAAAATAAAATGTTGTTCTTTAGTAATTGGAAAGTTAATAATGCAAATTTAGAAACAATTAAAAATTATGAAGTTAAGGTGGTAAAGGGATCTACCGTTGAGGTTGCTGGAATAAAGTTGGATGATTATAAAGATGATGAAAAATCTGACGATGACTTTGATGTTTATGTTTTACCTGAGGTGTTTACTTTAGAATATCCAGTTAAAATAACTTATCCAATGGGTGTTACAATCGATACATCAATTGAACCTAGTACTTATTATAATGGTTCTACTTTAGAACTTGATGTAGACGATATTTCAGATGATACTAAAAATGAAATTGAAAACGCTATTTTAAAAGATATTCAAGTTATTTATGATAGTGCAAAAGATAATAAAAACTTTAGTGATATAAAAAGTAACTTTGAATATGAAAATGGTGATTTAACTGAATTAGAAGCTTCATATAATGATTTTAAAGAAGATCTAAATGGACGTTCTACAAAACTTACTGAAATTAAGTTTAAAGAAGTAGAGATAAGTGATATAAAAATAACTGATGATGGAACTTTACAAGTAGATTTTAATGCAGATTATGATTATAAAGCTACTTACGAGTTATTTGGTGAAACAGAAACAAGTGATAATGATGGAACCACTTATTCATCTATGACGTTTGCATATGAAGACGGTTATAAATTAACTGACTTTGATGATTTAAAATATTATTTTTATTAGGAGGATTAAATGGCAAAATATTGTTCAAACTGTGGACGTAAATTAAAAGAGGGAGAAAAATGTGATTGTATGGCAAATACTTCTAGTGTTGACTTACAAGGAGGATTTAACCATGCAGTAGAGCTTTTTAAGGGAATGTTTACAAAACCCGTTAATACTATTAAATCTCATATGAATGCAAGTAATTTTGCATTATCAAGTATAATTATTGTTGTTATAGGAATTATTACTGGATTATTTGGAATGCTTTTAGTTAAGGAAACCATTCATTCTACTTCAACTTTAACTTATGGTTTAAGTGTAAGCTCATTTATAGAAATACCGTATTTTAGAATATTTATAATAACTACTATTTTATTAATAGCTCTTTATTATTTGCAAGCTTTAATTTTACATTTGGTAGCTGGTAAAATGTTTAAAGCAAATATTGATTATAAAGAATCATTTAATTTTCTTACATCTTTAGCAGTATACACTTTAGCAGGTATAATAATTAGTTTTATAGGTGTTTTAATTTCACCTATGGTAGTCATAATTATTATGGCAATAGTTATGATGTTTAATTTAATTACATTTGCATTAGGAATTAAAGAAACGTTTAAATTAAATGATGCTAAAACGATGTATTCTATTATTTTAACTAACGTATTTTTAAGTTTAATAGTATATATAATAATGCTAATATTTAGTTAAGAAACCAAAAGGGTTTCTTTTTTTGATAAAAATTTGCTTTTTTTAAGAAAAATGCTATATTACCATAAGCAGTAAAAAAATAAATATTTATAGGGGGAAAATATGATAAAAGAGCATTTGGAATACTGGTATGATAAAGACGGAAACAAAGTATATGGAGATAAGAAAAAGTTTAATAAATGTTTAGTATATTTAATGGATAATGATCCTAAAAAGGTAATGTCTAAAACTGGATTAGAAATAAGAAAAAAATTAATCCTCTTTTTAGAAAATTGGTTAATTTATTTGCTTCATCAAAACTAATAATTGAAACTGAAACCAAAAAGAATGACCTTCCTAAGGGGATAGGCCAATAATATTTGCATCAACTCACGGGTTTAGAGATGACATAGTTTCAGCAATTAAAGCGGCAGGAGTTCACGGATACGTTTTATATGGTAGTTTACCTGATTTTTATTATTCTATTGATGGGATAGCACTATGGTTAAATGGTGTAATAATAGTTGATAGAAAAGATAAGGAAAGTAGACATGCTGCTATTAAAAAAATGGAGCATTTAATAGATCTCGGTGGTAATATAATTATGTTTCCGGAAGGGGTTTGGGATAAATCAAAAAATCTACCTTGTTTAAAACTTTTTCCTGGAATATATAAAGTTGCAAAAGAAAAAAATGCTATTATAGTTCCGATTGTAAGTATTCAAGAGAATAATAAAACTTATATTAAAAGATTACCTGCTTTTGACATAACAAAATATGATGAAAAAAAAGGACGAGAAATTTTAATAGCTATATTAGCACTTGATAAAATGGATTTGATGATAATAATATTACCAATATTGAGTATGTGGAGTGTGGTTTATAATGACAATAATTTATTTAATAAGACATTCAAAACCAATGAAAGTTAATAATACATTGAATAATGATAATTTACAAATGCAAAATGAAAAGCAGTCTCTTTCGATTGAAGGAGAACAAATAGCACAAAATAAATTAAATAATATTGAATTTAATTGGTGCTAGTATAGATATTGTTTAGAAAAAATAAATAAAGTTTGTATTGAAAAATTAGATTTGGAACTTAATCAAAAAACACAAATAGGACTTGCATATAATGGAATTGATTTTTTAGGTTTTAATCATATTTTAACAAATAGTGGTAAGGTTATTAGAAAACTTAGGTTTTCATCTAAGCAGAGAATGAGAAAACATATTAAAACCATAAGAAAACTTAAAGATAAATCCGTAATTGATGAAAAATATGTTGGTATGAGAATTAACGCTTTTAAAGCACATTTAAAACATTCTAATGAAAAGAGTATGGACAAATTATTATCCAATTTAGATAAAAAAATATAAAATTCGCAAAAATAGTAAGGAAAAATGATTTCATATGGTAAAATATAGATGTGGTGATGATAAAAATGAATAATCAAGATTTTACTTTATTGTCGGAAGGACAAATTTGGGGTAATGATAAAGAATCTCAATTAGAAGTAATAAGAAAGTATGGAACAAAAGCTGCAATCACAGATTTATGTGTATTGACAGGTAGCTATTTATGCGAAGATACAGATTATAATATTGATGAAGATAGTTCTTTAAAAGGCAGAACTAGTTGGTTTTGGACTAGATCTGATGATAACGATGATGATGTCCGCGCGGTCTATAAGGATGGTTCTAGGGACGTCGAATTTAGATACGAACGCTTTGGTGTTGTTCGCCCAGTTTTGCAATCTTCTGTAATCTTTTCTCAAATCTCCCCGAACAGAGTGAGGGGATACAACGGAACTGAAGAAGTAGAATATGGAGAATATCCACAATATGCTGCTGATTCAAGAATGCAAAGTATATTAGAATCAGAATATAATAGGGGAATGAATAAAACTGGAAGAAGTTATACATTTGATTCAGTAAAATATGATGATTATGATACAGGATTCAAACCAGTAACTTATGAAGAATATGAATATCAAGGAAAGAGATATATTCGTATAAGAGCAAATTCTGATTTTGGTGGAAATAAATTTAAACTTTCAAATGGTGTTGAATATAGAGATGGCGATTGTGTTTGGCTAGAAGTATCGCCTGTAAAATGGTTAATTGATGATAGAACAGGAATATTAGTTTCAAAATTAGGGTTAGTTTCTGGAATAAGATTTCTTGATAGAAATCATAATTATAAAGGTGATTTTAGTAGAACAGAAATGAAGGAATATCTTGATAGATATATGATACGCGATTTAACACAGACAGCAACATTTACTCATGTTCAAGATATGTCACCAGAAGAAAAAACTCAATTTGAAGAAGAAAGAAAACAAGCTGAAAAAAGAAGAAATCCTTATGGCTTAAAATTTGGACAAGTTAGTGAAGAAGAAATTATTAAGGGTGCAATAGAAAGTGGTGTAGCAGTATTTTTGCATGGACCTTCATCAGAAGGTAAATCTGCAAGGGTAAAACAGATAGATCCTGATTGTGTAATTATTTATCTAAGAAATGCGACACCAGAAAGTTTAAATGGTAAAAGCGTTTACAATCAAGCAACAGGTGAGATGATTGATGTTAAGCCAAGTTGGTTGAAAAAATTAGAAGAAAAATGTGAAAAAGAACCAGATAGATTTCATATTGTATTTTTAGATGAAATTACAAATGCGCTACCAAGTATTCAAGGTATAGCATTTAATATAGTATTAGATAGAGAAGTTAATGGTATTTGGAAATTACCAGACAATGCAAGAATTGTTGCGGCAGGAAACGATATGAAAGATTCATTAGCTGCAAATCAATTGGCAGAACCATTATTTAATAGATTTGCTCATGTTTATATTAAAACAACTGCTGAAAGTTGGTTAAAATGGGCAAGTGAACATAATATACACCCTGCTATTTATTCATATATTGCTTATAAAAAAGGCGAAAC
>DVMT01000012.1 GCA_018714855.1 Candidatus Aphodocola excrementigallinarum | reverse complement strand
TGAAAGAGGTATTGATATAATAAAAAAAATAAATAAAGAAGTTATAAATGCAAAAATATAAGTACGGTGGCGACCATCGGAATTTAAGCCTGCCTGAGAAGTAAGAATACTTAGTCTATGAAGCAGGAATGTTGGAAGGTGACAACCAACAAGCAAAATTTTTAAATTTTACTTTTGTTCTGAAAGTATTAATAACAGGAGCAGCGGGAGGAATAGGATATTTGACTGCTTTAACACTTGCCGAAAGAGGATATGATGTATATTTAACATGTCATACTAATAAAGAAGTATTAAACACAAAAGAAAAGCTAGATGATTATAAAAACATAAACGTTTTAAAAGTTGATGTAACAAAGGAAGATGATGTAAAAAAAGTTTTAAGTTTAAACGTTGATGTTTTAGTAAGTAATGCTGCCAAAGCAGTCGGTGGTAGTATAATAGAGTTAGATGAAAAAAAGATTAAGGATAACTTTGAGGTAAACGTTTTTTCTAATTTTGCATTAATCAAAAGAGTTTTAAGACAAATGGTAGAAAAAGATAGTGGTAGAATAGTTGTTATGTCATCACTTGCAAGCGTTGTTCCAATACCTTTCGGAGGTGTTTATTCCGCTACTAAGGCAAGTATTTCAAGCATGGTAAAATCTTTACAAAAAGAACTATTTTTAATGGGCACAAATGTAAAAGTTGTGTTAGTAGAACCAGGACTATATCACACCGGTTTTAATCAAGTCTTGGTTGATAGCAAGTATAATAATGGCAAATACTTTAATGACATAGAAGAAGAGTTATATAATTTAGAGCATTCTTTCTTAAGACTTTTTGAGGTGAAAAAGCTTGATTCAGTAGTAATAAGAATCGTAAGAGCAATAGAAGATGAAAATCCAAAAAGTACTTATAAAGTACCGTTTTTTCAAAGTGTGCTTGCCCGCATTTATAGCATTTTTAAATCATAATAAATAGTTATTTTAATAAAATTATAACAGGAGTTGATATATTGTATCCTGAATATAATTTTATTGGAAAAGAAAAAGTTTGTAAAAGTGTTGATATAGCGTTTCCACCTCAGCACCAAAACGTTCAGCCTGGATTAGAATACATAATGGATCCAAAACCTATTTTTGATAATCCAAATTACGTAGCAAGTGGTAAATTAAAAGGAAAGGTTGCAATTGTAACCGGTGGCGATAGTGGTATAGGAAAAGCTGTTAGTGTTCTTTTTGCAAGGGAAGGTGCAAGCGTTATTATCGTATATTTAAACGAGGATAAAGATGCTAATGATACTTATAATTATATTAAAAGTTTTAATGGTAAGGTAAGTTTAATAAAATGTGACTTAACAAATAGCAGTAACGCTAAAAAAGTGGTAAATGAAGTAATTAGTAAGTATGGCAAGATAGATATTTTAGTTAATAACATAGCTGTTCAGTTTATTAAAGATAGTATTTTAGATATATCAGATGAGCAGTTAGAACTAACTTATAAGACCAACGTATTTTCATATTTTTACATGATAAAAAGTGTTCTTCCACACTTAAAAGAAGGCGATTCTATTATAAATACCGCATCTATTACGGCTTATAATGGTGAGAAAAAACTAGTTGATTATAGTAGTACTAAAGGTGCTGTCGTATCACTTACAAGATCGCTTTCCTTATCACTTGCAGATAAGAAAATAAGGGTAAATGCTGTTGCACCAGGTCCTGTTTGGACGCCTCTTATTCCAGCATCTTATAGTGCTAACGAGGTAAAAACCTTTGGAACTTATACATCTAAAGTACCAATCGAAAGAGCAGGCCAGCCATTTGAAATCGCACCAGCTTATCTTTACTTAGCAAGTGATGATGGAAGGTACGTATCAGGTCAAGTTATCCACGTAAATGGTGGAGCCATAACCGAAAGTTAAGATTTATCTTAGCTTTTTTTCATATAATTAATTATGAGTAATAAGGAACTTGAAAAAAGATTAAGACAGTTAAAAATAGAAGATTTTATATGGATAATTTATATTGGTATTATATTTTTTAGTTTATATTCTAATACATTAGAAAGAAAATATTTTATTTATAATGATGTAAAAAGCAAAAACACTTATCGAAACATAACAATTGGTATATTTACTATTTTAGTTATTGTTTACTTTTATTTTTTAAAAGATTCTTTTAACGATGTTAAAAGTTTAAATGCAAACGATACTTATAAAAAGAGGTATTTAACGAAGTTATCTTTTTTTGGTTCTTTACTTATTTTTATAAGTGGCATTATTTTTCTTTATATAGCATATAGTGATGAAAACATTGATGTTGAAGTTGCATTTAATTAAAAATTATAAGTAAGAAGTGATTTTATGTTGCCTAATATTCCTCCAAAGTTATTTTCATTATCAGCGGTAGTAGTTGGTTACATCTTAATTGATGACATGACTGCTAACGAGCAAAATGCGGTTGGTAACTGGCTTATGCTTGTTGCTCAGGTATTATCAACCAATGCTTTTTATCGTGCCGTAATGCAAGAACGTGGCTTAGAACCAGTTGATTCAACCGAAACTGGAAGAAATAACGCTGATACTTTTGCTGGAACAAATGGACAAAGTGCAGATAACGTAAATACTAGTAGAAGCAATGATAACGAAGAAACTATTGCCATGTTAGAGAAGATGGTAAAAGCATTACAAATGGAAATAGATAATATAAAAAGAAGTTTATAGTTTGTTATAAACTTCTTTATTTATCCACAGCATAATTAAATTTACTATATAATCTATTTCTTTTTCAGAAAGCATTCTTCCTTTAGGTATATGGTGCCATTTTTCTAAGCATCCACGGCAGCATGTTGCAGTTGCGTGTTGTGCGATAAATACCGGATGTCCTTTCATAGGCGTTTGCTTTCCATCGTTTGGTATTGCGCTAGGCGCAAGCCTTTTTCTTATAAAATCATATGCATGATCTTTTATTTTATCTAAGCCTTTTTCGTTTATATAATCAAGCATGTAACGTCTTAAATGAAAACTACTTCTAAACTTTGATTTTGATAATTTATATAATATTTCATCGTAATTCATAATTAACCTCTAAAGTAATTATAATACTAAATAAAAAAATTAAAAATATTTTTAAGGAATAAAAATTGTTTTTAAGTATTATATGTAATTTAAAATATGTTTATTGCTTTAACAAAAAAATCTTTTTTGGAACATTTAATAGTTAGGTGGTTACCTCTTTTTTTGAAAGGAGGCGATATTATGAATAAGAAGGATTTTTTAATTCTATCTTTAGTAATAATTATCTTCCTTTTAAATATCTTTATAAATATTATATCACTATATTGCATAAAAAAAGATTATTCTTTTTTGAATAATCTTAATTGTCTTTATTATTTTTAATTAGTGAAGAGATGCTAAGTGAAAATAGTCCAATGCCTAGCAGTAATATAGCGTTTTTAGTTTTTATTTGGTTTAGGATAATTAATACTGCTACCGAGATGCCCATTGCAAGTGCTATGGCATTAAAGATTAAAATCATTAGTTTATTTGCATCTTCTTTTTTTGAGTAAGGATTTATTTTGCTTTCTTTTTCACATAAGTCTATTAGGTAAGATGTATCAGTATCAAGTGCTTTAGCTAAATCTGATATTGATGCTATATCAGGATATGATATGCCGCGCTCCCATTTAGATACGGCTTTATCGGTTATGTTTAGTTTTTTAGCAAGTTCTAATTGGGTTAGACCTTTTTCTTTTCTTAGTTTTGTAATTACGTCTTTAAAATTTTCTTGCATTGTTTTTCCTCCTTAAGTTAATTTTAACATGTTTTTAGTAAACCAAACATATCTTGTTAGTTTACTTTGTAGAAATTTGATTTATTATGTATTAGAGTTAAGTTATTTTGTATTATTTAAGAAAGGTCGTTTATTAGATAATAAAAAAACTAGATGATAACATCTAGTTACATTCATATGGTAGCGAGAGAGGGGAGGTTTTTGTTTTCTTCCTTTATTTTTCAATACATTTATTTAGTATTTTTACGCAATTTTATATGATTTTGCATAGTTTTTATAAATTTGGGAGTAAATGTGGAGTAAATTTCCTTATAAAAATTTATCAATAGAATTTGCTATTTTTTGCTTTATTTCGTTTGATAAATGACCATACTTTTCCACAGTAGTACTATAATTTTTATGTCCTAATCGTTCGCTAATATGATATAATTCCCACCCTAACTCCATAAGTAACGCAACTGATGTATGCCTTAAATCATATAATCTTATTCTTTTTACATTTGCTAAATCACAATATTTATAAAAGTGCTTTCTTAAAATTGAGTCAGAGTAGGGTTCTTTAGTTACTGGATTCATAAATATATAATCATTGTTTTTTACTTCGACAGGAAAATTTAACTCTATAATTTTTTTAAAATCATTTATTTCATTTATGATACTTTCTGAAATATCTACAAGTCTTTGTGATTGGAAATTTTTAGTAGAACCATCTTTATCTTTTGATCTAGTATCATAATTAATTGAGTGTGCTATTTCAATTTGATTTCCTTTTATGCTAGAAAACCTTAATACTCTTGTCTCACCAATTCTATCTCCCAAAGAAATTCCTATTGTTGTAATTAGATGTATCAGTTTTGCCCAATATGTTTCTTGAGTATCTAGATAGTCCCTAAATTTTTTGAATTCATCAGGAGTCCAATATGACATTTCTGTTTTTTCTTTTGGGAAGTTTTTAACTTTCTTTATTGGAGAAATACGAATTATTTTTTCATTTACACACCAATTAAAAAGTGCTGCCATATCTTTATGTATATTTCTTTTGCTTTCGTTGCTTAATGAAGAATTTTCTAAAATTTTATGAATAGATATAATATCTTTTTCTGATATATCTTTGATTTTTTTATTACCAATATATGGTGTTACCCATACTTTAAATTTAGATTTTTTCTTTTTTACTGTACTATAATCTTGTTTATCGTTGTATAAGCACCAATCTAAGTATTCATTTATAACGTCTTTTGTTAAAGTATTATGATTAGATGAAAATTTGACCATATCAAGGAATTCTGGGTTTCTTTGTATATTTAATGCTTCCGATATCTTAAGTATTTTAGGACCGCCTTTTTTGCCGTTTAAAGTTGATATTGTAGTTCTGTTTCTACCAACATCAAATTCTTTGTTTCCGGCTGATATATCTACTATATAATTTTTATTTTTCTTATTTCTATAAATTCCAGGATAATTGGTTTTTTCATATATCTTTAAATTCATTTTGAACCTCCCTTGAATTAGTTTTTATTTTTTGATAAAATAGGGTATAGAAAAAACAAGTACTTGAGTTTTTTCTGTTAGATAGTCGACTTTGGCGAGGGACTATCTTTTTTTAATCTAAATTATTAATAGCATATTGAGCTTCTTCCGGTGTAAACTTTTCACCATATTCTGATATTAATTGATCATAAATAGCTTGCTTTGACATGTTCATGGTTTCTTGATACGATTTAGCTTTTGCTAAAGCATTAGCATTCCAATCAGCTTCCATATTATCAATAGCATATTGTGCAGCATCAGCAGAGAATTGTTCACCATACTCAGAAGTTAATTGATCATATATTCCTTGTTTTGACATGTGCATAGTTTCTGAATAGCTTTCTGCCTTCTTTAATGCATTTTTATATTCAGTAGGAACACTATCTTCTGTACTGGTTGTAGTTCCATTGCTTTGCACTTCAGATGTATTTTCTCTATTGCTTTTGTTATTTTCATTTGAATCATTACCAGTGCTACCAAATATTCCAATTACAACTATAATTACTATAACAATTAACAATATTTTTACCCACTTTGGCATTTTCTTTTCGTTTTCTTTTTTCACACTAATACCTCCTTTCTAATATACTTCTATATTAAAACACCTGTACTAGCATGTTTTAATCAATTATAAATTTAATATATCTATCTGCTTCATCTTCTATATTTTCAATAGAAAACTCAAGTAATTGTTTTTGTTTATCTAAATGGCTTAACTCGATGTGCGCAAACTCATGGAGTAGGGTCTTTTTTTTCTTTTCTTTAGATATATTCCAATTAATTACTATTAAACATATATTTCTATACCTAAATACAAAACCATATATTCTTTTAGGTAATTTCTTATATATAATTTTAGCATTGTGTTCAACTAAATAATCTTGCTCACTAATTTCATTATTTAATAAATTAACTAGCATTACCAACCTCCTAAAGCATGATACTGCTATGCTTATTTATCTAATTCCTTATCTATATCCTTTTTTAGAGCATTTATAATGCCTAAAACTGCTTTTTTATCTTCATCTGATAAATCTTTAGCTTTGCTAAATAATATATCATCTAAAGGATCTATTTCTTCTTTGTTTTTTTCTATTCCTAATAAATAGTCGGTTGAAACATTAAAATACTTTGCTAACTTAATTAAAGAATCATTATCAGGTTGTGTAAGCTCGTTTTCCCATCTACTTACAGCACCGCCTGTTAATCCGACTATATCACCGATATCTTGCTGAGATAATTTATATTTTGCTCTTAGCATTCTCAAATTATCAGAAAATTTCAACAAAATCACCTCATTTCAATTAGATTATAAAACAATTTGTTTCATAAAATCAATAAAAATTGTAAAATTAAACAAAATATCATAAAAATGTATTGACATCTAAAACAAAATGTTTTATTATGTAAATGTAATCAATAAAGAGTAGCGATTACAAAAAAAAGAAACCAAGCTCTTTGTTTGGCGACAAGCTTGATTTCTAAAGACAAAAGAAAGAGAAAATAGAGGATAAGAGGAGTTTATAAACAAGTATTTCTACTTATTTATATTGATTTCATTATTAGAACCATTAATAGTTACATTATTCACATTAACTGTAATTAAAGAATCATTCAATAGTTTTAATAGTATTTCTACAACTTTCCTCTTTATTCCACCTCCTTTCTAAATAGGAGATGAAATTCAAAAAACACAATATATGCCTTTTGACATTCCTCCTTTTCTCTTCCTATTAAATTATACAACAAAAAGTTTCAAAATTCAAGGTGGTGATTATTTGAAAAGAGAGTGGTTAATAAAAATAAGGCATGGTAAAGGTTATAGTCAACAATACATTGCTAATAAATGTGGAGTCACGTATCAAATGTATGGTTGCATTGAAAATGGAAAACGAAGACCATCAACAGAGTTAGCAAAAAAGATAGCTGATGTTCTCAATTTTAGTTGGACAAGGTTTTATGAATAGGAGGTTAAATAAATGGATTATTATTCAGCAAAAGAAATAATGCAAAAAACAGGATATAAAGAAAGTAAAGCTTATTCATTAATAGCTAACTTAAATAAACAATTAAAAATAGAATATCCAAATATATTAAGATTTAATGCAAAAATACCAGTTTGGTACTGGGAAGAAAAAACAGGCAAACCAAAGGAGGCAAACAATGAAACAGTTAATTAAAGATTTAAAAGATTATAGTGGAGTAGCATTAATATTTGCTATAAATCTAGCAGTATGGATGATTGCTATTTTAATGGGGTAGAAAATGAAAAGTGAAATAGAAATAAAACTTGATGAAATAATAAATAGATTAGAGAAAATAGAAAAAAT
>DVMT01000011.1 GCA_018714855.1 Candidatus Aphodocola excrementigallinarum | reverse complement strand
AAAAAACATATTATTTTTATTGATTATAATAAAAAAATCGGGTATCATAATCTTAGATAATAAGGAGAGGAGTAAAAAAATGAAAAAACAAAGTATTGCAATAATTGGTGTGATAGCATTTGTACTTGCAGTAGCAGTTGGTTATGCATTATTTAGTGAAACGTTAACAGTTAATGGAACGGCAACTGCTGAAGGTACTTTTGATGTTGAATTCACATCAGTTGGTACACCTACTTGTGTTGGTTTTTCACAGACATGTGATGCTGATACTTTAACAGAAATTACAGAAGATAAAAACACTTTAAACGTAACCGTTAATAAGTTGGAGTATCCAGGAGCATACGTTGAAATACCTGTTACCGTAACTAATAAAGGTTCTATACCTGCAATATTAAAAGAAATACAAGAGACTGGTTTAACTACTGATCCATCTATTAAGGTGTCTTATACTGGATTAGAAGAGTTAAAGAATCAAGAAGTTGCTCAAAATGGTACTCAAACTTTTAAAATTAAAGTTATGTGGGATCAAGATTCTAACCAAAGCTCTAGTGATGTTAGTTTTTCTATTAGATTAAACTACGAGCAGAAAAAAGCATAAAAGCAAGTTTATAAAATAGACTTGTTTTTTTTTCTATATTTTGGTAATATCTGTATGATAGGGAGATTTAAATATGAGAAAAAAGAAAAAAAATTATCTTTACATATTTAGTATAGTAATAGCGGTTTTTATTGTTATATTATCTGTAGGATATGCTTTTTTTAGTGAGTCATTAACAATAAATGGAGTCGCAAGCACGGTGGATTATTACGCCGGTGAAAAACTTCCTACTTCACCAATTGTTTTAGATACATCAAATAATAGGTATTATACCGCAAGTGGGACGTATTTTCGAGTTGATTTTTCCAGTGAATCTTGGACTGATGATACGTATTCATTAACGTTTGAAAAAAAACTAGGAATGTTAGTTGAAGAACATACACTTGATTATACAATTTCATTTGCTAATCCAACGGTTTTACCATATACTGAAGGTACCGTCACAACGGAAATAACGCAAAATGATGGTGGTATGTTACTTGATGCTAGTACAACCATTGATAAAACCACTTTAAATCCAGGTGAGGCGGTAACCATAACGATGAGGTTCCATACGAATATAACGTGGAGACACCACGTAGAGCAAGCAAAAGCAACCGTATCTTACATGCTTCAGGGCCAGAGAAAATATTTTTACTTTATACTTACTTATACTACGTAATTAAGTTGTTTAAAAAGCGGGTGATATAATGAAAAAAAGCATAAAAATATTAATTTTATCAACAATAATATTAACCTCTTTAATTTTAGAAATCACAGGTTTATCTACCGATATTGGTTCTTATTATGCTTATGTTCTAAAACCACTAATTTGGATTTTTATCGGTATTATTTGTTACTTCTTTTTTAAGGATGATGTTGTTGCAAATTTAAAATATAAAAAAGAGGTTAATTTTTGTGTTATTGTTGCAACGTTAATATATTTTATAATTTATTTTATTTTAGGATACATAAAAGGGTTTGCACATAATCCTTATGATTCTTCATTAAAAGGAATTTTACTTAATTTATGGACGTTTGTGCCAATATTAATAGTTAAAGAATATGCTCGTTTTTACATGATAAATAATTGTGGTAAAAAAAGAATTTTAATATGGGCACTTTTAATATCGCTTCTTTTTGTTGCAACTGATTTAAACATTTATAAATTTGATACTTATTTTGAAAGTAGATTATCTACCTTAGAATTTATTATGGAAACCTTTGTTCCATCACTTATTACCAACTTGTTTTTAACTTACATATCATATTTTGCTAGTTATAAGGCAACTATAATTTATTCTTTATTACCACAACTAGCTATGTATGTTTTACCAATTCTTCCAGATATAGATTGGGCAACGACTTCAATATTAAGTGCGATAATACCATTTTTTACTTATATTTATGTTAATTATTTGATTAATAAAATGGATAAAACTTTAAAAAGAAAAGATAATAAAACGGTTGGTATAAAAGGTTGGATTGCGATGCTATGTTTTGTTGTTTTAATGATACTATTTGGATTAGGAGTATTTCCTGTTGAACCTTTGGTTATTGCAAGTAATAGTATGTATCCTAAAATAAAAAAAGGCGATATAGTAATAATTAAAGATACGGATGTAAATGATATAAAACAAGGTGATATTATAAGATATAGAATGGATAGTTATTATGTTGTTCACCGTGTTGTTAGTATTTCAAAAGATGAGGAAGGAAATTTGGAATTTATAACAAAAGGCGATAATAATAATGATGTTGATTTATATCCCGTTAAACAACAGCAGGTATCCGGCGTTATTAAATTAGATATCCCATATGCGGGTTATCCAACGTTAATATTAAGTGAGCTTTTAAACACTAATAATTCAGAAAAAGTAACCGTTGATAAAGGTCGTATTGATTAGTGTAAAATATTGGACAAAAATAAATGTACTACTAATTTTTATATATTAATTTATTGAAAACTTATAATAAAAATGATATGCTTATCAATGATAGGAGAGTATAGGTATAATGAAAAAGCAAAGTATTATACTTATCTGTGTTATTTTATTAATATTAACTTTATCAATTGGATATGCTATTTTTAGAACAAGTACAACAATTGTTGGAAAGTCTGCCATAGTAAAAGACTTAAATGTTATATTTTATGAAATTGGTGATATTACTCAGCAAGGAAGTAAAAACGCTAACGCAGTTATAATGAATGATAAAAAAAGAATTATAATAAGTGTTCCTGAGCTATCTTATAAAGGAGCCTATGCGATTATTCCAATAACTATAAAAAATAATGGTAACATACCTGCAAGGTTAGAGTCTATATATGAATATGGTACTTCTAATCAAAACGAAATTGTAGTATCTTATGATGGAATAGGTGTAACTAATGAAGTTTTAAACCCAAATGATTCCGTTACGTTTAACGTTAAAGTCGCATGGGAAAATGATGCTACAACGGATTTTAAGAACATAGAATTTATTATAAAATTTAATTTTGTACAAGCTTAAGGAGGGATAAAATGGCTAAACTTGATTTAAAAAAAATTGATCCTAAAAAAATCATAATTTCTTTTTTATTAGTTATAGCTTTAGTTGTACAATTCTCTTTTCTTAGCTACTTATTTAGAGCAATAATGCCTCAATCTGATGAAAATGAAGATAACGTAATAATGAGTTATACTCAATCTGGTAACTTAGATTACAAGGTTTATTTAAAACAAAATGAATTTATTGATGATGAATATTTAGGCGAGAATGAAGCATATATCCTTGATTTAATAGACCATGTTAGTGTAACATCGTTATATAATTTTAAATCAACAACTAAAACAAATGTTGCAGGTACTAATAAATTAGTAGCAACTTTAAAAGTATACTATAAAGAATCAAATGATAGAAATGAAAATCCTGAGGTAATGACAAGAGAGCAGATAATAGATGAAAAAGTAATTAACTTTAATGATGATACTTATAGCACTATAGGATCATATGATATATATTTGAATGATTATTTAAATATGGTAAAAGAATTTCAAAGTGAAGTTAAAATATCTCTTGATGCATATTTGGAGATATCTATGCAAAGTGAATTTCAAGGAAGTGTCGGTGGTGCTTCTTATAATGATGATTATGATACGTTAATTTCAATACCTCTTAGTGAATCTGTTGTTCAAATAGAAAAACAAAACATTGATGAAAAAACAGAAAAGATATATGAAAGCGATCTTGTAAAAACAAATCAAACGGTTATGAGTTATATAGTAATAGCTAACATAGTTACGTTTATAATAATTTGTTTATTATTAAGAAAATTATTTGTGTTTACTAATAAAACCTCATATGAAAGAACTCTTAATAAAATCCTTAAGAATTATGATGATATAATAGTTAATACATCAACTATTTTAGAGGTAAATAAGTATAAATTAATTGAAATAGAAGAGTTTAAAGAAATTTTAAATCTATCTAGAGAATTATTATTACCAATAATGAATTATGAAGTAATAAAAGGTAAAGAAACTTGGTTTTATGTAATAAAAGATGATATTTTATACAGATACGTTGTTTCTTTAAATAAACTGGAGAAGAAAAAAGATGAAAAACAAAGAAGTAAAAAGAAAAATAAAAAAGAAGAAGAACATAAAGCAAATAATAACTAATATAGTGCTTGCTTCTTTTGTTATTCCACTTGGTTTTATAATTTATAGAATTATTACTGCACCAGTAAGTAATGATTTACACGTTGCAAACATTAAGGTAAAAAGTGATTACGTATTAATGTTTATTCAGTGCGTTTTAGGTATAGTAGCACTTTTTATTCCAAATATAATATCTAAAAAGAAAAAAATTACAATTCCTGACGCGATGTATATTGTATACGTAATATTTTTATACGCTGCTATATTTTTAGGTGAGGTAAGAGATTTTTATTACAGAGTACCACACTGGGATAGTATACTTCACACCTTTAGCGGTGGTGCAATTGCATCTTTAGGTTTTTCGGTAGTTAGTCTGCTTAATAATCAAGATAAAGTTAGTATTAATTTATCACCGTTTTTTGTTGCACTATTTTCTTTTTGCTTCGCGGTTACGCTTGGTGCCTTTTGGGAGATATATGAGTTTACCTTTGACGGATTACTCGGCCTTAACATGCAAAAATTTGCACTTGAAAACGGTACTAATTTAGTCGGTAGAATGGCTCTTATGGATACCATGAAGGATTTAATTGTTGACTCCATTGGGGCATTAGTAATTAGTATAATAGGTTATATATCATTAAAATATAAAAAAGGTTGGTTTGATAAATTAATGATAACCAAGCAAAAAGATAATAATTAAATTATCTTTTTTTTCTTTCCCATTTAATAAGACCTATTACGTTTAGTATTAAGTATGATATTGAAACCAAAAGCATTATAAACGAATTAGGCGTTTTTAAATAAAAGTTTAGTATCCAAATTGTAAGATCAATTATGTTGTTTCCAAGCATAACTCGCCAAGCTTCTTTAAATCTTAAGTTCATAAGAATAAATGCACATACGTTTATAATGTTTGATGTTGCATCCAAAAAGGCTAGACTTTGAGAAGGTACTTTTGATAAGATATATCCTAATGATATACTTCCGGAAAAACAAATAATCGTTATTAAAAGTGATGTTTTAGTATTAAAACTACGTACCTTTATTTTATTGTTTGATCCAGTCTTTTTATACCAACTAAAAAGTCCTGTAATTTGAAGGGGTATGTATAATATGCATGAGAAAATAAAAATTCCGTATAAACCTGATTTAAAACAAACATAAGCATTTAAAAAATTAAATACGATTCCAAACAGATAGTTATACCATTTACCTACTGCTGCATACCATCCGTTTAAAATGCCAGATGAAATGGTTATAAAACTAAATATGAAATTATTTGTAAAAGTGCTAATTATAATTGATATAAATACTAAAATAAACGGAATTAAATAGGTTTCTTTTATATTCTTATTCATAATTAATGCTTCCTTATTTATATTTTGTCTTTGTATTTTATTTATTTTTTAAATTAATGTTTTTATTTTGGCCTATTATTTTAATAAATAAGGTTGTTTAATTTGAAAAAATATATTATAATATCTTTGTTACTGCCCTGTAGCCAAGTGGTAAGGCATCTGACTCTGAATCAGACATGCACTGGTTCGAATCCAGTCAGGGCAACCAATATATATGGCCCGTTGGTGAAGGGGTTTAACACATCGCCCTCTCAAGGCGACATTCACGAGTTCAAATCTCGTACGGGTCACCAATATAAAAATAAACCCTTATAAAATAAGGGTTTTTCTTATAAACAAAATTTTGAAACACACTTACAACCACACTTTTAAAATAAACTTTCTATTTTTTTGGTAATATTCTTTAGTTCTGATTCATATAAATGTGAATATGTATCTAATGTTATTGATACTTTAGAGTGCCTTAAATATTTTGAAACAAGTACAACATTAGCACCATTATTGATTAAAAAACTTGCACATGAATGCCTAAAATCATGTATTCTGATTTGCTTAACACCGGCTAATTTACAATATTCATTTTTCTTTTTACATATAGTTGTTTCTTTAAATGGCTCGATGCAACCAAAAACAAACCAATCATCAGAATAGTTTTTATATTCTTTTGCTTTGTTATTTAACTTTTTTAACCATTTTAAGACGTTTTTAGGAATAGGTAGAACATCTATACTACTTGTTGTCTTTGGAGTTGATATGGTCCATCTTTCGCCTTTTATTTTAGTGGTTAAAGTTTTGCTTATACTTATAGTGGCTTTATCAAAGTCAATATCTTTCCATATCAAAGATTGTGCTTCCCCTTGACGTAGTCCCAAAAAGTATAAAACCATAAAGAAAACTTTATAATCTAACGCATCAATTACAGAATCAAACTTTTTATACTCGTCGTAAGTAAAGAACTTCATTTCTTTTTTAAATTTATTAACAGATTTAAAATTATCAATAAACTTAAGTATGTGATCGTTAGTATTATAGTACTTGTTAGAATAGGATATTAATTTCCTTAATAATGCTAATATTTTATTAGAACGATCCACACTTAAATTCTTACTTTCTAATCCTTTCCTAAAAAGATTGTATTTTGCTAAACTAAAATCATTTATCTTTATGCTTTTAATAGACTCGAGATGTTTGAATAAATCATTAGTTCTTGATACTGTTTGCGGTTTTATTTCTTTTGAGTGCTTTAACATATATTCGTTATATATATCTTCAAAAGTTAAGCTAATACCAGATTTGTTACGTTTTTCATTATCTAATTTAAAAAGCATTTCTTCATGCTCGGCTTCTTTTTTTGTCTTATATTTTTGACTAGAGTAATCTTTAACATCACCATATAAAGTTTTATACTTTACTCTAAAGAAATATATTCTTCCATCTTTAGTTGGTTTTCCTTTGTAGATTGCCATTTACAAAACCTCCTTTTTTTAGTAAAATAGGGTATAGAAAAAACAAGTATTGCGTTTTTTCTGTTAGATAGTCGACTTTGGCGAGGGACTATCTTTTTTATTTTAAGTTATTTAGTATTTTTACAACTTCATCATGCTGTGGGAAATTATCATCAATTATGTATGCATATCCATTTTGTACTTTTGCACTGAATGAATAGTCCATACCATCTAGAATTAATTCTTGATTCTCTTCAGCAGTTTTATATGCATCGCTTGAGGTGTCAAACTTATATATTTCAAGTGTATAATCACCAGAATTCAATTTAAAACCATCTATGGCTCCTACCATTTCATAAGCGGTTTCTGTTTTTTCACATTCAACTCCTAAAGCTTCAATTTCTGATTGAACATTAGATAGATTTGATGCACTTTCTTCTTGTTTGCTTTCATTTTTCTCATTATTAGAATTATTGTTACTATCGCATGCTGTCAATGTAAAGCAAACAAGCACAGCCATAATGCCTATAAATACTTTTTTCACACTAATACCTCCTTATAATAATATCTGCGAAAGTTGGCATATGAATTAGTTATTTTAAATCATCTAAATTAAGATTTAATGAATTAAGTTCATCATCAATTTTTTGTTTTCCAGTAATTAATTGTTGAATTGTACTATTATCACATTCGCCATATCCTTCACCATCATTGGATGTGGTTCCGTTATCATAATGATATCTGCATCCATATTCCCAAGCTGTATTGTCATTTACGTTATATTCAATTTGAGAATCTTCTTGTGCATCATTTAGAATGATTTTTTTATCATCCATAGATATTAAAATATAGCTTCCGTCATCTTGAACTTTTTGATATTGATTAGTTGCTATTTCCTTATAATTGTTTTCTAATAGTATCTCTTTTACACTTTTGTCATCAGATGTATTTTTATCTGAAACTTGATTCGTTTCGCTTCCACATGCGGTTAAAATAAAACAAAACAATAAAGCAGAAATCCATATTATGATCTTTTTCACACTAATACCTCCTTTCTAATATACTTCTATATTAAAACACCTGTACTAGCATGTTTTAATCAATTATAAATTTAATATATCTATCTGCTTCATCTTCTATGTTTTCAATAGAAAATTCAAGTAATTGTTTTTGCTTGTCTAGATGACTCAATTCTATGTGTGCAAACTCATGAAGTAGAGTCTTTTTTTTCTTTTCTTTGGATATATTCCAATTTATTACAATCAAACAGATATTTCTATATCTAAACACAAAACCATATATTCTTTTAGGTAATTTCTTATATATGATTTTTGCATTGTGTTCAACTAAATAATCTTGCTCATTAATTTCATTACTTAATAAACTAACTAGCATTACCAACCTCCTAAAGCATGATACTGCTATGCTTATTTATCTAATTCCTTATCTATATCTTTCTTTAAGGCATTTATAATGCCTAATACAGCTTTTTTATCTTCGTCAGATAGGTCTTTAGCTTTACTAAATAATATATTATCTAATTCATTATTACCCGCTTCTAAATTCTTATATTTACTTCTACCAATTAAGTAATCTACTGAAACGTTAAAGTAATCAGCAATATATTCTAGCATTTCTGGAGCAGGGGTTGATCGGCCCGTTTCCCAGTTGTTTATTAGAGATTGGGATACATCAAGTTCCGATGCGATTTTATCCTGAGATAAGTTTTTTTCTAATCTTAGTTCTTTGAATACATCTTGAAAACTTCTTTCGTCCATAATATCTCCTCCCAAAATAATAATATCACATTTTGTGGTAAAAATCTATAAAAAAATTGCAAAATATATTGACAACCACAAAAAATGATGATAATATTATATTGTAATTACAAAATGTGGTTACAAATTGTAAAATAGAAATCAAGACCGGTCGCCAAACTAGACTTGATTTCAAACCAACAAGAAAGAGAAAGTAGAGGATTTTATAAACAAGTATTTCTACTTATTTATATTGATTTCATTATTAGAACCATTAATATTCCTCATTTTATCTTTCTATATCCCAAAAAAGGAGTTGCAGGAACCCCTAATTGGATAATTAGAGATTAGCTTTTGTCTTTTAAATAGACAATAACGTCTAATAAATGGCATAAACCAATTCCCGCAAGAATTAATTCTAAAGTTTCCTTTTAGTTTCCTCCTTCCTTTTTTGAGTAATTAAATTATATTACAAAAAGTATTAAAAATCAAGGGTGGTGATTATTTGAAAAGAGAGTGGTTGATAGCTTTTAGAAAAGCAAAAGGCTTAAGTCAAAATGATGTTTCAAATGCTGTAAATGTATCGCAAACTACTTATGCCGCTTGGGAGTTAGGATTGAGAAGGCCTAGAGTTGATAAAGCAAAAAAATTAGCTAAAATTTTTGGATTCGATTGGGCTAAATTTTATGAATAGGAGGTTAAAAAATGGACTATATAACATCTCAATATTTAATGGACAAAGGTTTTTCAAAAGAAGAGTCAAGAAAGATTATTAATAAAGCTAGATCAGTAATGGAACTAGAAAAATATTATGTTCCAAAATCAAAACCAAGATTAGCTTTAAAGACAGTAGTAAATAAGATTTTAAAAGGAGGATATCAAGATGAAACAGTTAATTAAAGAATATAAAGGAGTAGCATTAATATTTGCTATAAATCTAGCAGTATGGATGATTGCTATTTTAATGGGGTAGAAAATGAAAAGTGAAATAGAAATAAAACTTGATGAAATAATAAATAGATTAGAGAAAATAGAAAAAAT
>DVMT01000010.1 GCA_018714855.1 Candidatus Aphodocola excrementigallinarum | reverse complement strand
AAAATAAAAGAGGAGCATTCATATTATTTGAATGCCAACCCAATTTTCATTGTGTTGACACTAGCTTAAAGCTGGTGTCATTTTTTTATTACTATTATTATTGCTAATAAGAGTGATAAAATGATGGTGATGTAACGAAATACTTTGATTACAAAGATTCGTTTTTTCATTCATCTATCACCTCCTATTCCTTTTGGTTTAGAAGGCTGACACCCAAACTATAAATGCTCCAAAGGCATAATATCATATATGAAAATATAATGCAAAACAGTTTATTGCACTATGTTTTATGCAAAAAGATATTTTTTATATAGCAATTAATCTTTTTTTGTAATTATTATATTAACAAAAATGTTATTTTTGATAGTTTTACACAAATTAAAAAAATTATTAATTTTTTAATATTTAGTTTTTTAATTAAAATATGTTATTATAAAAAAAGAAAGAAGGCGTTTTATGATTAAAGTTGGTGTAATAGCAGAATATAATCCTTTTCATAACGGGCACTTATATCATTTAAATAAAGTAAAAGAAATGTTCCATGATGCATATTTAATCCTTGTTTTAATTGGTAACTTTACCCAAAGAGCGGACGCTAGCATAATAAACAAATGGGATAAAACTAAAATAGCACTTAAATATGGATATAATCTGGTTGTAGAACTTCCCTTTAACATTTCAACATCATCCGCAAGTATTTATGCTAAAGGAGCAATTGACATTTTAAATAAATTAGACTGCAATTACTTGGTTTTTGGCTCAGAAACTAATGATGTTTCACTATTTAAAAAACTGGTTAACATAACAAATGATAATACGAATTATGAAGAAAAAATAAGAACGTACTTAAAAGAAGGATATAACTATCCTAAAAGCTGCTCACTTGCCTTAAGTGACATATCAAAAATAACGATCGACAAGCCAAACGACGTTTTAGCACTTGAATACGTAAGAAGCATAATTAATACTAATAGTAAAATTACTCCTATTAGCATAAAAAGAACAAATGATTATAATGAAGAAGAAATAAAAAGTGATATTACAAGTGCAACGTCAATTAGAAAAAACATAAATAATAAAAATTTAATTAAAAAAACGCTTCCTTCTTACTCTCTTAACTTAATAAAAGACATTAATGAAAAAGATTATTTTACATTATTAAAATATAAAATAATTATAAGTGATGATTTAATTGACATATTAGACGTTGATGAAGGTATTTTAAACAAACTAAAAAAGGTCGTTTTAGAGTCCCTCGACTTAAACGATTTAATAATGCGAGTAAAATCAAAAAGATATTCATATAACAGAATTAAAAGAATGCTTCTTCACATTCTTACGAATACTAAAAAAGACTATAATGCGAGCATAAATTACATCCGGGTTTTAGGTTTAGATAATAAAGGAAAAGAAGTATTAAAAAGCGTTAAAAAGAAAATCGACGTACCAGTTATTACGAAGTATAAAAAGGAATATGATTCTTTATTTAAAGATGATATAAAAGCTAGTAAGTTATATTCCCTACTTTCTAATTATGACTATAAAGAAGAATATCAAAGTAGTATTAAAAAAGGCTAACAAACGTTAGTCTTTTGCTTTAAATATAAGGGTTAATATAAAACCAAACACGATTGCGGCAACTATTCCAACGGAAGTTAAACTAAACATACCAGCAAGTAAACCTAAAATTCCTGATTCATGAGCTTTTGCAAGTGCACCATGAATTAAAGAATGTCCAAAAGAAGTTATTGGAACTGATGCTCCTGCTCCAAACCACAACAAAAACTTATCATAAAATCCAAAGGAATCTAAAAACGCACCTATAACAACAAACATACTTGTAATATGTCCTGGAGTAAGCTTGGTGTTATCTAAAATTAATTGTCCTATTAAACAAACTACTCCGCAGAATAAAAACGAATATAAAAATATCATTTAATCGCCTCCAAACATACCGCATGAGAAACACTAGGAATAGATAGTTTTTGGTTATTCATGGTAGGACTCATTAAAGCACCGGTTGCAATAAGTAAGACCTTTTTTAACTTTCCTTTTTTCATCTTATTTAAAATATCAGTATAAGAAACTAAAGCAAGACAGCACGGACCTGATCCTCCAGCGTTTACCTTGGTTTGTTTTTCTCTATCATAAATAATGGATGCCGAATCCTCTAAGTTACCTTCAACGTCAAGCGCGTAAGCGCTTTTAAAATACTCTATTAATATTTGTTTTCCATAAACTCCTAAATCACCAGTTAATATAAGATCATAATCGTCAGGCTTAGTATTGGTGTTTTTTAAATGATTAAATAAAACTTCGGCAGCAGAAGGTGCCATAACCGAGCCCATGTCATAAGGATCAGTTATTCCCATATCAGTTGGTGTGCCAATCGTTGCACTTACAACTTTAATATCTGTTTTTTCCTTTGTTAAAACGCATGATGCTGCACCAGTTACCGTAAAAGTAGACCTTAAAGGTTTAGGGCATCCATACTCAACTGGGTTTCTATACTGTCTTTCTGCCGTCATGTTATGTGATGATATATTTAAAAGAGCGTTATTAACATCTTTATTCTGAAGTATACTTGATGCTATTATAAATTCCTCACACAAACTAGCACAAGCGTTATAAACTCCTAAAAACGGTCTTTTAAACTTAACTGAAGAATATGCGTTTGCCGTTATTTGATTAAGAAGATCCGCTCCTATTATAAAGTTTATATCATCCATTTTATAATTTGCTTTTTTAAGTGCTATCATGCTTGCATCTTCAATCATTTTAATTTCTGCTTGCTCAAAAGTTTTTTCACCAGCGTAATAATCATTATACGTCTTATCATAAAGTTTTCCAAAGGTGCCTTCTTTTTCATCTTTGCCTGCTACTGCGGATACACTTTTTATATAAACATTATTAAATTTTATTGTCATATACTAACCTCCAAAAAATAAGTATCTTATTGTTCCAAACACGTAAGCTGCAACAACGCCATATAAAATTACGCTACCGGTAAGTTTAAAAGCATTAGCACCTATTCCGGTTACAAAACCCTCTTTTTTATAATCAAGCATAGAAGATGTCATCGCGTGAGCAAAACCGGTTATCGGAACGATAAGGCCTGCTTTAGCCTTAGAAACCAAATTATCAAAAACACCCATCGCGGTTAAAAGTGAAGCTGTAAAAATTAAAATAGTAATCATAATAGATATGGCATCATTGTGTTTAACATTAAAGTTCTCTTCTAAAACAAAAACAATTAGCTGTCCTAAAAAGCCAACCATACCTCCAACTAAAAAAGAGGTTATAGCATTTTTTACTTTATTTTCTTTTGGAATAATTTTACTTGTTAGTTTTTTATAACTTTCTTTATCCATATTATCACCAGTATTAATATGAAAAAAAGTTTGGCAATTTATACCAAACTTTTTTATTATTTTAAAAATCCTTTAATAATTTCTTCTTCCGCTTGTTTTTCACTTAAACCAAGACTCATTAACTTCATTAGCTGCTCTCCTTGTATTTTACCTATGTATGCTTCATGAATAAGGTTTGCACTTGCATTTTTTGCGTATATTTCTGGTACCGCTTTTACTTTTGCATCATCTTTTATTATGGCATCACAAGATACGTGTGCATAACAATTTTTATCACCAGTTACGTTTGATTTAAATTCTTGGTATGAATTATCAGTTGCAACCGAACGAGAAGTAACCTCGCATGATGCTCCATCTCCCTTCAAATCAACTATAAATGAAGTTTTCGCAGACTGATCATTACTTGTTAATATTTTTTCTTTAATAACTAACGTTGCACCTTCTTCAATAGTTGCCTTAGTTTGTCTTATGGTACTTGTTACTCCTTTTATTTGAACGGAGTCCATCGTCATACTAGCGTTTTTACCTAAGTTTATTTCTGTGTATGGATTAAGTATTTTCCTGCCGTCACCTGCGCCTTGGGCATAATGCTTTTCCGTATACTTAACATTCGCATTTTCTTCTATAAAAAACCTATGAATGCCGTCATGACGGCTATCTTTATGCTTATCATTATGGATACCACAACCAGCTAGAATTACAACGTTTGAGTTTTTACCAATGTGAAAATCATTGTAAACAACGTCTTTAAGTCCGCTTTCGGTTATGATAACAGGTATGTGAACGATACCTAAAAGGGTGTTTTCTTTTACGTAAATATCAATTCCTTTACCATCTTCCTTAGTTTTAATATCTATGTAATCATTTATTTTTCTAGTTACTGCCTTACCGTTTTTTCTTACGTTTACAGCCTCGTTTTCCTTAAAAGTACTTGTATCTATCTCATCTAAAAGAGTTTTATCCTTTTCGTTCACAACTTTCACCTCCTTTAGGACAATAATTACGCTTAAATATCTCACTTAACATTTTATCTTTAGAACCGGTATCTTTTATTTTTCCATTTACAATTAGTATTATTTGATCCGCGATGTTTAAAATACGCTCTTGGTGCGAAATAACAATAGTAATCCCACTATAAGATGCTTCTATTTCTTTAAACACTTCGTTTAAATTTTCAAAACTCCATAAATCTATTCCTGCTTCAGGCTCATCAAAAATAGCTACTTTAGGATTCATCGCAATAACACTTGCAATTTCTATTCTTTTTAACTCTCCACCGGATAATGATGCATCAACTTCCCTATCGATGTAATCCATCGCACATAATCCAACTCTAGATAAAATAGCACACGCATCATCCTTCGTTAACTTCTTTTTAGTTGCTATTTTAAGTAAGTCATAAACGGTTATCCCCTTAAAACGTACTGGCTGCTGGAAAGCAAAACTAATGCCCATTTTAGCACGCTCATCAACACTAGTATCAGTTATGTCTTTTCCGTTAAAAATAATACGCCCAGAATCCGGTTTAACAAGCCCCATTATTATCTTAGCAAGCGTTGATTTACCAGAACCGTTAGGACCTGTTATTACGTAAAACTTGGTTTCATCAAGCGTTAAATTTATATTATCTAATATGTTTTTATTATCTCTTTTAAAACATATGTTTTTTAATTCTAACATAATAACTCCTTTCTTTAAAAGCTATTAGAGTTAAAATAACTCTTGATATTAGTATACCATAAAAAAAGAATAATGAAATAAATTCACTATTCTTTTTACATCATCTTACTTTTCATTTTTGATAAGGCTTTTTTCTCCATTCTTGATACATAAACCTGATTTACTCCCATTTCTTTTGCAACTTCACTTTGGGTAAAATCATTATAGTATCTTTTTATAAGTAGATTCTTCTCATCATCACTTAAATAGGTAAAAGCTTCTTTTAAATCAAGTCTTTGTTCATTTGTTATGTTTTGTTTAAAAGATGTTACATCAAGAAGTGTAATTTTTTTCTCGTCATCGTTTATTTGTTCATCTAAACTCTTAATTTTCTGACAAGCTTCTAATGCACTTATTACTTTTTCTTCCTTTACTTCTAACATTAAGGCAATGTCATGAATACTTGGTTTGTAACCCCTTACCTCAAAATGTTTATCAATGTATTCATTTATTTTCTTGCCTAACCTTGCCAAATCTTTGCTTACTTTTATATTTTTGTTTTCCCTTACGTAATTACTTACCCTTCCTACTATATAAGTAAAAGCATAAGTAGAAAACTTTACTCCTTTAGATTTATCAAAGTTTTTATATGCATCAATTAATGCCATCTTACCTTCTTGATATAAATCTTCTTTATCAACATAATTATTATACTTAGCACAAACACTATAAACTAAGTTACTATTTTGCTTAATTACTTCGTCCAGTTCGTAAGAATAACTAGTCACTATATCACAACCCTTTCAAAAACCTTTAGTTCGTTTTCTAAATTAACAAGTTTTTTAAGTTCTTTTACCTCTCCACCAAACAAGAAAAACTCACCATCCATTTTTTTAATTATCTTTCTTAACCTTTTGATTTCTGTTACTCCTTCATTTGTTATACTATTTAAATTCTCGACGTTTAACACCACGTACTTTATCCCAGATTCTATAATCACCTCCTTAACTTCCTTGTTAAACGTATCTAAAGATTGGTCATTAAAGTCGCCATATAGTCTTACGAAAAGCACCCCTTTTCTAAACTCCATTAATACTTTTAACAACTTAATTCCTCCTACAAGATAATTTAAACACTTTTAAAACATAAAAAAAAGAGCTTCGACATAAGCTTACAAAAGATAAAAAAATCACTTAATTTAAGCGATTTTTATCTTTTTATAAACGAATAATCATCTTGCTTTTTATTTTCTTTATCATCGTAAAATGATCCAATTGTTTTATTTAATATATCATCTTTAATCCTAGTAAAATCTTGTAGTAATATTTCTAGATACTTGTTTCTTAAAACAAGTTCTTCTTCATATTCTTTTAATCTTCTTATTATTGTCATGATACCACAATTATATTCTTCTGCTATTTCTTTATACGTTAGTCCTTGACTTTTTAATTCATATATTTCTTTCATAGGTATTTTTTTCTTTTTTGGGCCTCTATTAACCTCAGGAAAGTCAATATTTTTTTCTTCACAATATTTTATTAAACCTTGTCTTATTGCATCGCTAGTACATTTATACTTTTCTGCTAGTTTTCTATATGACATGCCATGACTTCTCAAATCAAGCATTTCTCTAATCGGCGTATTTAGTCTATAACTAATATCTTTAACGATTGGAATTTTATTAGAATAACAATAATTTTTTATAAGTTTAACCAATGAAAAATAACTAATATCATTTTTTTCTATAACATCATTTAGTTCAATCGTACCACTTATGAAGTTACTGATTATTTTATCTAAATTCATCATCATAACAATCACCTTTTTTCTGTTAAACTATTATACTTTTTATATAAAAAAAAGCAATAAAAAAGAATCATCTAAAATTAATGATTCTTTTTTACTCTTTTTCATTTAAGAAAGGAAGCAAATCATCTACGCTTTTATAGCCAAATACCATGTTATAGATTAAATCAATAAATGGCATTTTTACCTTTCTTACCTTTATTAATCCGTAAAGAGACTTTAAGGTGTATACTCCTTCTACGGTATGAGTGCTTAAATATTCATCTAGCTTTTCTTTACTTGTTTTAGAGCCTAACAGCATTCCAAACGAATAGTTTCTAGAACTATTAGACGTACACGTTAATAAAACGTCTCCTATTCCAGCGAAAGATAAAATTGTTTTTTCATTTCCTCCTAATTTTCTAATTAGTTTTCTAGCATCGTTTAAACTCTCAGTTAAGAACATCGCTCTGGTTGATTCGGATACCTTTAAGCCGTCTAATATACCACCGGCAATGGCTATTACGTTTTTTAATGATCCACACAACTCAACCCCAATAAAGTCTTTTGTAGGTCTTAATTTTAATTTGTTGTTAGAAAGTGCTTTTATAATAGCATCTTTTGTTTTTGGATTAGTAGTTGCAAGTGAAAGTCCAACAAGTTCATCAAGAGCCATATCCTTGGCAAAAGTTGGACCTGATAAGACCGCTACTTTCTTTGTCTTAAGTTTCTTTTTTACAATGTCTGATGCAAAATGATAGGACTCTTGTTCTATTCCTTTTGATGCTATTAAAACATGCTTATCCTTTATAAATGGTTTTATTTGATCACATACACTTGAAATAAATTTCATAGCAACCGCTATAACAACTATATTACTACCATCTATTGCCTTTTGTACGTTTTCAGTATAAACAAAATTATTTGGCATTTTAACTCCAGGTAACGCTTTTTCATTCATCTTTGTTTTAGTTAATACTTCTATTTCTTCTTTTACCGCTGACCAAATTATTATTTTATTATTATTTTTATTAAATCTTAAAGCTAAGCCTAATGCATAAGCTCCCGCTCCTAATATTGTTACGTTCATTATTATATCAACTCCTTTTTTATTATAACATTAATTTTAAAGAATAATTATTAAGAATTGTTAGTTATACACTTATTTTACTTATTCTTTCTTTTAAATTTTCTAAATACTCTTTATCTTCTATTTTAGATACTCCAAATACTTTCTTACCTAAATCTTTTAATGAGGCTCCTAAATGGTATAATTCTTTATCATCAATGATTATAAATCTGTCATGAAAAATATTTGTGTACTTTATTTTTAAAGTGGGATACTCACTATTAAATTTATTGATATCAGTTTTATTTAATTTACATTTATTTTCATCTGTTATTAAAAGCACCATAACGTTTACCTTCTTTTTAGATAGAATATCAAGTGTTACTTTATCTACGTAATTATCTATTATTATAATTTCTTTATTTGCCTTACTTATAATATCTACTAAAAGGCTATATGCATCATATATTTCTCCATCAAAGAATAATTTGTTTTTCAAATCTTCTTTTCTATCAAATTTATTAAAAATCTTATTTATCTTGTCTTCATGATCTATAAGTGCATTTTTAATATAACTTGTATCATTTTCTATTTCTATTACTCTTTTAAATATATCTTTGTTTTCGTTTATAAACCTTCTCATATAAACAAATGCATTCATTATGTTCACACTTATTTTAGCAGCATTCTTAGTTCTTAAAACACTTGATAACATTGCAACACCTTGTTCTGTAAATACATATGGAAGCTTTCTTATTCCTCCATAAAAATTATTATTTGAAGTCCCAATTTGGGACTTCAAGTTATCATATTCTATTTTAGTCAGTTGAAAATAGAAATTACTAGGAAATCTTTCTAAGTTCCTTTTTACTGCTTGATTTATTGTTTTTGTTCCATTAATACATCCATAAAGAATAGCTAAATCACTATCTAACATAACTTGCTTTCCTCTTACTTCATATATCAAATTTCTTATATTTGCTTGTTCTTTTAACTCATTCATTTATCTAATCCTTTCTATTAAATTATTTAAGTATTCGTTATCTTCTATTTTAGTTATTCCAAATATTTTCTTTCCTAAGTCTTTTAAAGAAGCTCCTAAGTGATATAATTCTTTGTTATCAATGATTATAAATCTATCATGAAAAATATTTGTGTACTTTATTTTTAAAGTAGGATATTCACTATTAAATTTTTTAATATCTGT